>NZ_JASTTF010000003.1:64259-214944 GCF_055700955.1 Corynebacterium sp. 1103A | reverse complement strand
CAAACACCACACACACCAGTGTGTGGAACAAAACAAAAAACAAAACATCGTCACAATGTCGTGTTCGCGTCCACTATGCAGTATCTGACACAACACCCGTAAACCAGACACCACACGGTGTGTCCCGGATGTTTGTCGGTGGTCAATAGCGGCAGGGAAACGCCCGGACCCATTCCGAACCCGGAAGCTAAGCCTGCGTCGCGCCGATGGTACTGCAACCGGGAGGTTGTGGGAGAGTAGGTTACCGCCGACACCAAACAACAACACATAATTCAATAACCAAAGCACCCGGTAGAAACCACCACCATAGCTTTCTACCGGGTGCTTTCGCATGCCCAAATGCTGCAAACGCCCGCTGTTTGTCTAGTGCATGTGAAGGTCGAACGGGCTAGGTTTTCGTGGGTAGCCTGGTTACTTTATGGGATTCGTTCGTCGATGGGAGCGGCCTTGAAGTTGCGCTCGGTGCCGTCGATCGGGTCGGTGAAACTGAGCCGCGTGGCGGTCAGGTGCATGGGGACGCAGAAGTCCTCTGCTTCCTCCGGGAGGATGTCCGGGTAGATGGGATCGCCCAGGATTGGTGCGCCGGCGGCCCATAGATGCAGTCTGAGCTGGTGCGTTTTTCCGGTGGTGGGCGCTAGCGTATACCGCGCCAATGGTGGCTGTGGCCCATGGATGCCTTCGAGGACATGCCTGCTGGTGATGGGCTCGACCTTGACGACGTGGGTTTCGGTGTTGGGTTCGCCTTCTCCGGTTCGGCCCTGGATTTCGCCCGGGGTCTTCTCCAGTCGGTTGCGCCAGACGGTGCCTGCTTGGATTCCAACCTCGGGGGCGATGGCTTGGTAGACCTTGTGGACCTTCCGCTCGGCGAACATGGTCTGGTAGGCCCCGCGGATCTCGCGGCGTTTGGTGAATAGCAGGATTCCCGAGGTGAGCCGGTCCAGGCGGTGGGCGGGGGCGAGCTCGTCAATCCCGGTTGTCCGGCGCAGTTGTACGGTCGCGGTCTGCACGATGTGGCGGGCACGGGGCATCGTCGCCATGAACGGTGGCTTGTTGGCGACCAAGAGGTTGGCGTCTTCGTAGACTACGGGGATGTCGTATGGGACGGGTTCTTCCTCAGCCGGCATGCGGTAGAAGTAGACGTCCTGACCGGCGCGGAGGATGGAGTGTGGAGTAAGGACCGTGGCATCGCGGAGCACGACGGCGTGGTCGTTGAAGCGGCGCTGGAGCGCGGCGGCATCGTCAGCCGGGTGGCGGTGGCGCTGGTTGGTGATGACGTGGGCGAGGAAGTCCCATGCCGTGATGCCGCCATCCGTTACCCGCACGCGGGTGGGGTTTAGTCCATTTTGTACCCCTAACGGGCTGTATCCCTTCCGATAATGGGCTATCCTTTGTGACATGGACTTTGATGCACTCCTCGCGCCGGCACTGGAATTTTCCTCCAATGGTATCGGAGCCGTGATTCGCGACGTTTTGGTGGCCTTGTACGAACTGCTGTATCCGGCGAACTCGGATGCGGCGCACGTGACCAAGTAGTTCGGGGCTAGCTTTCCACGTAAGTTGTTATAACCGGCTATAATTGGTGGTGTAAGCCCCCCGGAGAAAGGACTAAAGATCATGGCTAAGGAAGACATTGTTGTCGTTGCAGTAGATGGTTCTGAGGCGTCCCTCAACGCCGTTCGGTGGGCAGCTAACACCGCCACCAAGCGCGGCCTCCCGCTGCGGATTGCCTCCAGCTACACCATGCCGCAGTTCCTCTACGCCGAGGGCATGGTTCCGCCGAAGGAGCTCTACGATGACCTCCAGAACGAGACCCTGGAGAAGATTGAACAAGCCCGCGCCATCGCGCACGAGTCCTTCCCCGACCTGAAGATCGGCCACACCGTGGCTGAGGGCTCCCCCATTGATATGCTGCTGGAGATGTCGCACGACGTCACTATGATCGTCATGGGCTCCCGCGGCATGGGCGGCCTGTCCGGCATGGTGATGGGGTCGGTCTCCGCCTCCGTGGTCTCCCACGCCGCTTGCCCGGTGGTTGTCGTGCGTGATGACAACGCGGTCAACGAGGCTAACAAGTACGGCCCGGTCGTCGTCGGTGTGGATGGCTCCGAGGTCTCCCAGAAGGCCACCGAGTACGCCTTCCAGGAAGCCAACGCCCGCTCCTCCGAGCTGGTCGCCGTGCACACCTGGATGGACATGCAGGTCCAGGCTTCCCTGGCCGGCCTGTCCGCCGCACAGGCCGAGTGGGCAGACGTGGAGAAGGAGCAGGGTGAGCTGCTGGCTGAGCGCCTGTCCTCCTTCCAGGAGAAATACCCGGACGTGCCGGTCAAGAAGGTCATCGCCCGCGACCGTCCGGTCCGCGCCCTGTCGGACAATTCCGAGGGCGCCCAGCTACTGGTAGTCGGCTCCCACGGCCGCGGCGGCTTCAAGGGGATGCTGCTCGGCTCGACCTCCCGTGCGCTGCTGCAGTCCGCGCCGTGCCCGATGATGGTCGTGCGCCCCGACTCCGAGTAGTCGGAGTAGTCTCCCTAGGGGAGAGCTATTAAGCCATAGTTGCCCGAAATTATGACGGGGCATCTGTGGCTTTTTGCTGTTCTAACGGACACAATGGTAAGTAGGCGGGCAGCAGTGTGGGCCCGCCCACGGTAAACTACGAAGTAAAGCGTTCTTTTGGAGGGAATATTATGGGACTGGGACTGGACTTTTTCATGTCCATCATCGTCGGTATCATTGCCGGCTGGCTGGCAGAAAAAATTATGAAGAAGGATCACGGGCTGATCACTAACCTGATCGTCGGTGTCATTGGTGGTCTGATTGGTGGCGGCATCCTGACGCTTATCAACCAGGGCAACCCGAGCAACATCTTCCTGCAGATTATTACGGCCACCGCCGGTGCCTGCATCCTGCTGTGGATCGTTGGCATGATCCGCGGGGGCAGCAAGAAGGAATAACCTAAATTCGCATACAAACCGGTTCGTCTATATTGTGTAGATGAACCGGTTTTGTTTGTGGAAAGGATAGCCGTGGCAGAAAAGAAATCGCGTCGGAACCGTCCGAGCCCGCGCAATCGACTTCTCGACTCCGCCACCCGCCTGTTTACTACGGAAGGTATTCGGGTCATCGGAATCGACCGCATCCTCCGAGAGGCGGACGTTGCCAAGGCATCCCTGTATTCCCTCTTCGGTTCCAAGGACGCGCTCGTCATCGCCTACCTGGAGAACCTCGACGAGCAGTACCGCGCCGAGTGGAACGAACGGACTGCTAACGCGAAGGACCCGCAGGAGAAGATCATGGCCTTCTTCGACATGGCCATCGAGCAGGAACCGGCCAAGGAATTCCGCGGTTCCCACTTCCTCAACGCCGCCGGCGAGTACCCGCGCCCGGAGACGGAGTCCGAGCACGGCATCGTCGCGGCCTGTCTGGAGCACCGCCGGTGGATGCATTCCACCATGACCGCCCTGCTCAATGAGAAGAACGGCTACCCCTCGGACGCGCAGGCCAGCCAGCTGCTCATCTTCCTCGACGGCGGGCTCGCCGGGGCCCGCCTCGAGCGCGACGTCACCCCGCTCAAGACCGCCCGCAACCTGGCCCAGGAGATGCTCTCGGCCCCGCCGGCGGACTACTCCATCTAAGCCTTTTCCGGCTAGGCCCCTTCCCGGGGGCCTTTTTCTTCGCCTTCTTCGGTGGCCTTGGCCTCTAGCGGTTCCGCGTTGCTGGCGGACGCTGCGCCGGCTGCCGATGCCCCCTGCTGCCCGCCGGCTTCCTCCCGCGCGGCGCGGCGCTCCGCCATGAGCTCGCGGCTGGCCTGCTGCTGCATCTTGCGTCGGGCCTGCTTCTTTTCCTTTTCTTCCTTCTTCTCGGCGCGGCTCAGCTTGTTCTTCCGGTTGGCGCGAAAGTCCTTCCAGCTCTGGCGGCGTAGCTCGTGGACCTCGTTGCCCAGCGGCATTCTACGTCGCAGGAAGATCTCGAAGACCAGAGTCTGGCACAGGGTAAACAGGTTCGTGCAGGCCCAGTACAAGATGATGGCCACCGGGATCGGGCCGGTCATGGCCAGGTGCCAGAGCATAAACGGAACGAACGGGATGATGATCACGACGAAGTAGAACATGCGCCGCGGCACCTTCTGGTCGAACTGCGTGGTCAAGAACGCGCGGTAGCCGGTGATCATCATGTTCACGGTGGTAAAGATGAGGGCGGCGATGAGCCACGGCATGATGACGTGGCGGACCTCTTCGCCGGTGATGCCGAGCTCCGCGGCCCAGTCGTGCGGCATCGAGACGAAGGCCGGCAGCGGGATGCCCATGAACGTCGTCTCGCGGAAGGCCTCGACCTCCGCGGCGCTGAGCAGGCCCACGGTGTCGCCCGTCGAGGGCCGCGCCATGCGCAGCACCACCTGGTACAGGCCCAGGAAGAAGGGCATCATGATAAGCGGCGGGATACAGCCGATCAGTGGCCGGTAGTTGAACTTCTTGTTCAGCTCCTCGGTCTCGACCTGGAGGGCTTTGTACTCCTCGATGGTCGTGGCTTTCTCGGTGCGGCGTTCGATGTCGCGCTTGGTCGGGCGCATGAGCGCGCCGGTGCGCCCCATCTTCACCGAGGACCAGGACAGCGGCGCGATCAGCCCGCGGATGGTGAGGACGAGCAGCACGATGGAGGCCAACCACGCGGTCTGGTCATCCAGGAAACTGTGGGTGATGAAGTGCCACAGCTTCATGATTCCGGACACGGGGTACATGAAGATAGTCAGCATGCGCGCAGGCCTTTCCGCAGTCTCTGGTGAATGAGGCAGATCTAGCCTACAGGCGCTACACTATTGCGCATGAATCACACGCGCCCCAGCTGGCAGCAGGTTATGGGAGAAATCTTTATGACCGTCGGGGTGCTGCTGCTGTTGTTCGCCTTTTACGAGGCGTATTGGACCAACCTGAAGTCCGCAGAGCTCCAGGACGAGGCCAACCAGAACCTGGAGCAGCGCTGGAACGAGCGCACCAACCCGCGCGGCAAGCTCCACCCGGAGCTGGGCGAGGCCTTTGCCCGGATGCACATCCCCAGCTTCGGCTCCGACTACCACTTCGCCATCCTGGAAGGCACCGACGAGGACGATCTGCTTAAGGGCCCGGGGCGCTACGTCGATAGCCAGATGCCGGGCGACAACGGCAACTTCGCCGTGGCCGGCCACCGCGTGGGCAAGGGCGCGCCCTTCAATGACCTGGGCAAGCTGGAAACCTGCGACGCCATCGTCATCGAAACACAGGGCGAGTGGGTGACCTACCGGGTGCTACCCATCGACGGGCAGCCGGCGGACTGTTTCACGCCGGAACAACAGGAAAAGATCTACGGCGGCCCTTATGCCGGGGCGCCCGGCCGCCACATCACGCTGCCCGGGGACATCGGCGTTATCGCGCCCATCCCCGGGATGGCCGCCGGCGGGCCGGAGCCCAGCGAGGCCCTGCTGACGCTGACCACCTGCCACCCGCAGTTCTCCAACGCGGAGCGAATGATCGTGCACGCGATGAAAGTAGACTCAAGCCCTACGCGCCCGGCCGCGATGGAGGAGGAATAGATACCATGTACCGAGCACTCTGGAACCTCTTGCCGGGCCCTACCCCCGTGAAGGTGCTGCTGGCTATCGCCATCGCCGTGGGCGTGTTCTTTCTCCTCATGGAGGTCGTCTTCCCAGCCATCTCCCCGTTGATGCCGTACAACGACGTCTCTGTTTAGGCCCGCCGAGCCGCCTAGAGCCCGAGGTTGGCAATCGACTCTCGGGCGATGGACTCGGCCTTGACGGTCTGCAGCTGGTTGGTCCAGACTGTCACCGCGTGATTGTCCTTCTGCACCGCGAAGACCGCCTGGTCGCCCAGGACCCCGCGGCCGCCGGACCAGCCGTCGAACTCGGCGAGCTCCGTGGCATCGACGGGCGCGGCCCAGTCCACGACGTCCATGGCGGCGTCGCGGTTGGGCATCTCGCGGACGATGACGGTCGCCTGCGGGTCCTCCGGGTAGGACCAGAACACGCAGGCAGGCGTGCTAAACCGGGGATCGATGGCCTGGTCGGTCAGGCGCTGGCCGTTGGTTTCCGCCAGCCACTGGCCGTCCAGGTAGGGGCACAGCCCGGGCTCGGCTGCCTCGGCCGTGGCGTCCACCGGCAGGCCGTCGCCGGGTTGCTTGGCCGCTGCGTCTTCCGGGGCGGTGTCGCCGGCGGTGGCGGCCTGCTCGGCGGCGGGCCGGGCGGGGTTGTCGCTCTCGGGCGCGTCGCTGGCCTCGCTGCAGGCCGCGAGGCCAAGCGCCACGGTGAGCACGGCGGGAAGTAGGCTTTTGGGCATGAGTACCAGTCTAGAGCACCCGTCTGCGGAGAATCTGAGCGATGCGGATGTCCTACGCAACGGCATCCACATCCTCACCGCCACTTTGCTGGTGATCGCCATCTTCGCCTCCGTGCGGATGCCGCTGGGGGACGCCGCCGCGAACCTTGTGCTGCTGTCTGCCTTCGCCGCCGTCTACTTCGCCGGCTCGATTTACATGCACCTCTGGCCGTTCACGGTCAAGCTCTTATGGCTGGCCGCGTTGACCGCCTTGTGGGTGCTGGACCTGACCATCGCCCCGGCGGGTATCTACCTGGTCTTTAGCCTGTTCTTCCTCTACCTGCGCGTGCTATCGATGTTCTGGGGCGTCATCATGGTGATAGTCGCCGGGGTGATCTCCGTGGTCGTGCAGATCCCGGACGGCCTGACCTTCGGCGGCGTGATGGGCCCGGGGGTCTCCGCGGTGGTCACCATCGCCATTTACTACGCCTTCGACACGCTCCACCGCATCAACCTGGAACGCGAGGAGCTCATCGCCGAACTCGTCGAAACCCGCGCGCAGCTGGCCCAGACGGAGCGCGAGGCCGGCATCAGCGCGGAACGCCAGCGCATCGCCCACGAAATCCACGACACGCTGGCCCAAGGGCTGTCCTCCATCCAGATGCTGCTGCACGCCGCGCAGCGCGACCTCGCTAGCGAGGACCCCGAGCGGGCCAGCCAGCGCATGGAGCTGGCGCGCTCGACCGCGGCGGAGAACCTCAAAGAGGCCCGTGCCATGATCGCCGCGCTGCAGCCGGCCGGCCTGTCGGAAACCTCCCTGGCGGGAGCTTTAGAGCGCATGGCCGAGGGCTACGCCGTCACCGGGGAGCTGGAGATGGAGGTCGAGACCGACGGCGAGCCCCGCCAGCTGCCGATGAAGGTCGAGGCCGCACTGCTACGCATCGCCCAGGGCGCGGCGGGCAACGTCGTTAAGCACGCGCACGCCACCAAGGCGCGCGTGACCGTGACCTACGAGGACGACGAAGTGCGCCTAGACGTGGTGGACAACGGGCGCGGCTTCGACCCGGAGGAGGTCCGCGACCGGCCGGCCGGGCTGGGGCATATCGGGCTTAGCGCCCTCCAGCGCCGCGCGGAGGAGCTCGGCGGGACGATCACGGTGGAATCCACGCCTGGGTGCGGCACGGCTGTATCTGTTAGCGTTCCCTTGGTAGGTTAAACTTTCGGAGGATACGTGTTTCCGCAAAAAGGAGAGGCTCCACGTGATTAGGGTTCTGCTAGCTGACGACCACGAAATCGTCCGATTAGGGCTGCGCGCCGTGCTCGAGGAAGCCGACGACATCGAGGTAGTCGGGGAGGTGGCCACGGCCGAGGCCGCGATCTCGGCGGCCCAGGCCGGCGGCATCGACGTGCTGCTGATGGACCTGCGCTTTGGCGCGGGCGTGGAAGGCACCCGGGTGATGGGCGGGGCGGAGGCCACCGCCGCCATCCGCTCCCACATGGAGCACCCGCCGAAGGTGCTGGTCGTGACTAATTACGACACGGACGCGGACATCCTGGGCGCTATTGAGGCCGGCGCCTTGGGCTACCTGCTCAAGGACGCCCCGCCGGCGGAGCTGCTCGCCGCGGTGCGTTCGGCCGCGGACGGGGACTCGGCCCTGTCGCCCATGGTCGCTGACCGCCTGATGACGCGCGTGCGCACGCCGCGCACCTCGCTGACCCCGCGCGAGCTGGAGGTGCTTAAGCTGGTGGCCGCCGGCGCCTCAAACCGCCAGATCGGCCAGGATCTTATGCTCTCGGAGGCTACCGTGAAGTCCCACCTCGTGCACATCTACGACAAACTGGGCGTGCGCTCGCGCACCTCGGCCGTCGCCGCCGCCCGCGAGCAGGGCGTGCTCTAGCCCGCCCCGCCCGCGCGGGCACAGACAGCCTGAAACTCCGGTCCTGCAGGTAAATGCTGGGATCCGAGGTTTTGCTCTGGGCTTAGTGAAGCCGCGTATTAGGCGGTGGTGAGGCGCTGCTGGATGTCGTAGGTGACGCCGTCGATGTCGGTGTTGATCGACGAGTGCGCGCGGCGGCGCTGATCGGCGGTCATGAACTCCGCGTTGTCGGTGGCCGCGTCGAGCTCGTCGAGGCGGTCGCGCACGTCGCGCTTGAAACCGGCCGGCAGATCGGTGCCCTCCAGGGAGTTGCGGATGCCCTGGGTGCGGGCCTTGAGGGAGGCGCCGTGGCCGGCGAACGAGGCGAGCTGGTCGCGGGAGACGCCTGCCTTCTTGGCCTGACGCTTCTCGTTGTTTTCGCGCAGCGCCACCAGGCCGCGGTAGGCCAGCGGCAGCAGCAGCGGGACGGCCACGCGGGCGGCGCCGGCGTAGCGCTTGACGTTGTCGGAGTTAAAGCGGCCGGCCTTGAGCTTCTCCAGCTCCTGCTTGGCCATCTTCTGTTCGTGCTTGCGACGCTTCTTCAGGCCCTTTTCTTCCGACTTCAGCAAGTTCTTTTCCTGCTTGGCCAGCAGCTTCTGCTGGCGGCGCTCCGCCTTGGAGGCCTCCTTGACCTCAGCCCGGGCGCGGGCCTTGGCGGCCTTGGCTTCTGCCTTGGCTTGGGCGCGGAGCTTACGAACTTTCTTGAGCAGGCTCATGACTTTAGTCCTCACTGTGTTTGAAGGTCGTTGTCTTGGGAACTATTTGTTTGCAGTGTAGTGCTGCATTCAACATTACCTGTCCTAGTCTATTAAGCTCGGGCGGGTGAGCGATTGGTTGACGGCGTCGGATCTGGTGGGGTGCCAGTACCGGCGGGTTCAGGCCCGGCGCTTCCCCGAAATCCCCGCCCCCGACTCCGCCGCCGCGCGGGCCGACAGGCTGCGCGCCGCCCGCGAGGCCGTCGCCGAACAGCTGCCCCAGCAGGGCAAAAAGGTCCGCCGTAAGGACTTAGGGCCCCTGCCGGCTGACGATGCCTCCCAGCGCGCCGCCGCGACCCAGCGCGCCCTTAGTGGCGCACACACCCACATCACCGGCGGCGTGCTCATCGCCGAGGGGATAGCCGTCAACGTGGACCTCTTGTGGCGCACCCCGGACGGGGTCGTCCCAGTGCTGGTCTCCAACCACCGTGTGGCGCGGAAAAAGCCCGGCAAGACGCTGCCGGGCGTGCCCACCCATCGGCTCGGGCTCAGCCGCCCCCTGCCGCTGCCGTACCAGGCGCGCCACCACGTGGCCGACGGCTACCGGTTGGCCATCGCGGAGCGGGCACTCGGCGAGCAGTACGCGGGCCGGGCCGGGATCATCGGCCAGGACCGCCAGCTGACCTTTTTCACCGAAACGCAGCGCTACCAGGCCGCGCTGGATACCGCCCTGGCCCGCCCGTTGCCGCAGGCGCCGCGCCGGGTCAAGGAATGCGCCAGCTGCCGGTTCTGGCCCATCTGCGAGCCGGAGCTGGCAGCCGTCGACGACATCAGCCTGTTCTTGCCCGGAGACAAGGCCGACCCGTACCGCGAGCAGGGCATCGACAGCGTCCAAGCGCTTATCGATGCCGACTACTACCCGGCCTCCCAGCTGGCCGCCGCGTGGCGGGAGGGGATAACGCTGCTGGCCCGCGACGCACCCGCCATCCCCCGCGCCGACGTGGAGGTCGACGTGGACATGGAGGCTTACCTGGACCAAGGCGCCTACCTCTGGGGTGCGTGGTATGCCGGCGAATACCACCCCTTCGTGACCTGGGAGCCGCTAGGCGGGAGGGCCGAGGCCCACAACTTCTCCGCGTTCTGGGACTGGCTGATGGGCATCCGGGCTCGCGCCCACGCGGCGGGCCAGACCTTCGCAGCCTATTGCTACTCCGCGCACGGCGAAAACCACTGGATGCGCATGTCTGCCAAGCGCTTCGGGCAGCCCGCTTTAGCTGAGGTGGAAAGCTTCCTGAGCTCCCCCGAGTGGGTCGATGTCTTCGCCCACGTCAAGGCCCATTTCCTCGGCCCTTCCGGGCTAGGGCTCAAAGTCGTGGCCCCGCACGCGGGCTTTGCCTGGCGGCAGGGCGATTTTGCCGGCGAGGAATCCGTGACCGCGCGCCGGGAGGCTTTGTGCGGGGATACCGCCGTGCGCGAGGCGTTGCTGACGTATAACGAGGACGATGTGCGGGCTACCCGCGCGGTCCGCGACTGGATGAGCGCGGGCGCGCCGGGGGTTAGATCCCTCCAAAAACCGCCAGCAGCAGCGCCAGGGTCACCAGACCGGCGGTGATCTGCCCCCACTGGGATTCGGTCTCCGGCGCTGGGCCCTCCGCCTGCTTCATCAGCACGGCCTTCTGCGCCTTGACCGCGCGGATCATGAACACGGGAAAGGCGGCCAGCGGGATGATGCACAGGACCGAAGAAAAGACCGCTAGCCAAGACTTTTCCGTAATCAGCCAGACGATGAGGCCGCCGTTAATCAGCGTGGAGCGGAACAGGCCGCCGCGGTTCATTTCCTTCAGGCCGGCGCGTACGGCCGAGGGCCCGCCACCCATCGTCGTGGGCATGATGTAGCTGAGCACGCCGATGAGCAGTTGGCCGGCGAAGCCGATGAGCAGCGGCAGCGTCGGCAGCGGCTCTGGGTTGCCGCTGATAAAGACCTGGACGGCCAGGTAGACGATGGTTAACGCCAGCCACGTCACCGCCGCCAGCACGGAGACCGCCGGGTAGCTGACTCGGTCGCGCGGCTCGGCTAGCACGGCACCGACGTTGCGCAGCCACTGCTGGAGGCTGGCCAGCCAACCCGCGGCGTAGACCACCAGGCCCGCACCGGTCATCCACGCGAGGCTACTGAGCGCGCCCGCGATGGTCACAGCGGTGCCCGCCGCGAGGAGAGCAAGCGTCGGGTTCATCCGCGTGGTGATGCCCTTGGTCCGCCACATGGTGGGGAAAAGCACCGTCAGGCTGGCCGCGGCGGCCAGGCCGATGAAACCGCCGATGTTGGCCACCACGTGCGCGGTCAGCAACCGCCCGTACCAGGGCTCGGACAGACCCATGGACAAGATGGCGCCGAAGAAGGCGCCGACGGGTAGGCACAGCGCCGAGCCGACATAGCCCAGGATGATGGGGCGAAAGCGCTTGGCGCTGTCGACCCCTCGCCACTGCTGGGTCAGGCTGGCGCCGTGCCAGATCAGCATGGCGCCGACGATGAGCGCGCCTAGCTGCGTGAGGATAAAGTGCAGATCCCAGATGTCGTCGAGGGCCTGGCCGATGATGGCCAGAACCACGCCCGTGTTGAGGATGTAGATCCGCCGCAGCTGGTTCGGACGGGCGGACTCGGGCAGCCGGGCCTGGACGAATTTCTCGGTCAGGTACTGCGACCAGACGACGATGTTGTTGGTCACCACGCCCAGCGTGAACAGGTGGATGAGCACCCAGCGGTAATTGGGGATGAGGGTGTGCACCGCCCCGGCCAGGATGAAGACCATCATCCACAGCGTGATTGGCTTGCTAGCGCGGCGGTGCCAGCTCTTCCCCGACCACTTCTTGTTGGGTATTTTCTCCATAATTTCCCTAGTTTATCCCACCGCGCGCCGCTTCAGAGTTGCGGCGATGGCGATAAGGATCACGGAAACCAGCACGTAGAAGCCTACGAAGGTAGCCCAGCTGCACGACCCAAACAGCGTTCCCGCGAAAGCGCCCAGCACCGAGGAACCGAAGTAGTAGCAGAACACGTACATGCTGGAGGCCTCCGCCCGGTCGTGGTTAGCCACGGCGCCGACCCAGCCGCTCGCCGTGGAGTGCGCGGCGAAAAAACCCACGGTCAGCAGCAGCATGCCGGCAATCGTTGCCACCATGGGTCCGAGCGTGAGTGCGATGCCGACGCCGAAGAGCACGCACGCGCCCAGCAGGGTGGTCCCCCGGCCGTGCTTGGCCGCTAGCTTGCCGGCCTGGGCAGACGACCAGGTGCCGAAGAGGTAAAGCAGGAAGACGAAGCTGACCAGCGCCTGCGGCAGCCCGAAGGTCTCGATGAGTCGGAAAGAAATGAAGTTGTAGGCGGAGACAAAAGAGCCCATCGCCAGCAGGGCGACCAGAATCAGCAGGCCCAGCTCCTTAGTGCGCCAGTGCTCGAGCATGGCGGCGAATTCGCGCCGGGGGTTGAGCGTTTTGGCCGTGAAGTTGTGCTGCTTGGGCAGTAGGAATGCCGCCGCGACGGCGAAGAGGAAGGACACCAGCGCGGAACCGGCCAGCGCCCAGCGCCACGAGGTCAGCTCCAACAGGCCGGAGGGGATAAGACGTCCCATCAGGCCGCCGATAGAGGTGCCAGCGATATACAGACCCATCGCCCGCGGCAGCGCGCGGGCGTCAAGCTCCTCTGAGAGCCAGGCCATCGCCACCGCGGGCGCGCCGGCCACGAGGGCGCCTTGGACGGCGCGCAGCCCGATGAGCAGCGCGGGGCTGGACGCCCACGGCACCGCGAAGCCCACCAGCGTGGCCGCCAGGCAGGAGACTAGGAGGATCCGCCCGCGGCCGAAGCGCTCGGAGAGGATGGAGGCGGGCACCACGCAGACCGCCAGCGCGCCCGTTGCCGCGGAGACCGTCAGCGCGGCCGACGTGGAGCTCAAGCCCACCTCGCTGACCAGCTCCGGCAGGATGGCCTGGGTGGAATACAGGCAGGAAAAGACTGCCAGCCCGACGCAGAGCATGGCGATGGTGGCGCGGGTATTTCGGGGCATGGCTCTCGGCATATTCTCAGCATGCCCGCGCGAGGTCCATGTGTAAAATGTGGGAAATGGCGGGATTTTATACACTTTCTGCATGAACGTGGATGACCTGCGCGGCTTCATCACCACCGCGGAGACTGGCGCCGTCGGGGAGGCCGCCGATCTGCTGGGAATTAGCCAACCCACCCTCAGCCGGCGCATCCAACGGGTGGAAAGGGCCATTGGCGCGAGCCTCTTCGACCGGGCCGGCCACCGCGTGGTGCTCAACAGCCGCGGCGCCGGCTTCCTGCCCCACGCGCGCACAGCCCTGGCGGAGCTTTCCCGTGGGGCTACGGAAGTCGCCCGCCTGATGGACCCCGACCGGGGCACGGTGCGCCTGGATTTCATGCACTCGCTGGGCACCTGGATGGTCCCCGACCTTCTGCGCACCTACCGCGCGCGCTACCCGCACGTCGAATTCCAGCTGCACCAGGGGGCCGCCCAAGAGCTGGTCGACCGCGTCCTAGCCGATGAGGCCGACCTGGCGCTCGTGGGCCCGTGCCCGGTGGATTCGGCCCCGCACTCGCTGTGCTGGGCGCTTTTGGAACGCCAGCGCTTGGGCATCGCCGTGCCCGCCGAGCATTGGGCGGGTAACGCTGATACCGTCACGATGGCGCAGTTCGACGGCGAGCCCTTCATTGGCATGCTGCCGGGATACGGGACCCGCATGCTGCTGGACGATCTTGCCGCCGCGGCCGGCGTCACTCCGCGCTTCGTCTTCGAGTCGATGGAGCTGACGACCGTTGCTGGACTCGTCGAAGCCGGCCTGGGCAGCGCCCTATTGCCGCTGGAAGACCCGTACCTGCAAGCCCGCAATGTCATCCCCCTGGACCCGCCGGCCTACCGCGAGCTCGGCCTGGTGTGGCGCCCCGGCGACGACGCCCCGGCCGTCGCCCAGTTTCGCGACTTCGTCTGCCAGGCTGACGGGCGCCCGGATGCTAGCGGAGGCTAACAGGGGGCTAATCCGGGATGAAAAGGTCCTCGATCGTGCAGTCGAAGAAGGCTGCCAGCTGGAACGCTAACGGCAGCGACGGATCGTAGCGACCTTTTTCCAGGCTGATGACCGTCTGGCGGGATACGCCTAAGGCGTCGGCCAGTTTTTGTTGGGACAGGTTGTGTGTAGCGCGGTACTCGCGTAGCCGGTTGGTCATAGCGCTTAGGACTCGCGCCGCTTGTGGAGCAGGTACGAACCCCAGAAAACGACCGCTAGGAACGTGCCTAGACTGATGGTTAACCAGTGGGCGGGGACCTGGAAGTCCCAGAATACCGAGACCACTCCGAGCGCGCCTACTGCCCACAAGCAGACGTGGAAAGTGCTTTGGGCTGCCTGGTCGTACCAGCGAGACTCGATTGATTCCTCGGGCTGGGCCGGCGCCCCCGCGATGGTTGAGCGGTCTACCAACACAGCCCACCAGGCGACGAACCCCACCGGGAACAGGCACGCGGCGTATATCACGACGGCCAACCCGGCGGATATTCCCGTGTGATCCGTCAGTGCGGTCAGAACCGCGCCAACTATGACCGCGGTCATCGCACCTGCCGCAGCGGAGGTCAACATCAGCTTGCGCTGGCTGCCGCCGGAACGCATCCGGCCGAGGCGTGTTTTCGTTTCCATGGTTGACCCCTTTCCTGGCCTGAGTGACATCGCCGGCTTGCTTCGGCTTCTGGCCTTGCTCTAGCCGCTTTTTGGTCAAGTGTGCTTTACGTTTATGAGTATATGTTAAGCGTGCTTTACCGTCAAGGGGGCTTTCCTATGTCGATCCATCGGACTTTGCGCCTGAAGGTGAACGGTGTCCTGGGGATACGCGCAGACCCAGTGGTAGAATCCGATTTTCCGCACTTCCCGCGGGATCGAAAAAGAGCCGAGCCCCGCGCGGGGCTCGGCCCTTTTAGCTAGGAACGCTGGAAGGCGCTGAGTTGCTTTTCTTACTTCTCAGCGGCAGCCAGGCGCTCGGCAACGTCGTCCCAGTTGACGACGTTCCAGAAGGCCTTGACGTAGTCGGCCTTCACGTTCTTGTACTGCAGGTAGTATGCGTGCTCCCACATATCCAGCATCAGCAGCGGGGTGAAGTTAACGGAAACGTTGCCCTGCTGGTCGGTCAGCTGCTCGATGATGAGCTTGCCGGCGATGTGGTCGTAACCGAGTACGGCCCAGCCGGAGCCCTGCAGGCTGGTGGCAGCGCCAGCGAAGTGAGCCTGGAACTTCTCGAAGGAACCGAAGTCGCGCTCGATGGCCTGAGCCAGCTCGCCGGTCGGCTGGCCGCCGCCGTTCGGGGACATGTTCTTCCAGAAGATGGAGTGGTTAGTGTGGCCACCCAGGTTGAAAGCCAGGTTCTTGGACAGGGCGCGGATGCGGTCAGCGTTAGCCTCGCCGTTGCGCTCGGCTTCGAGAGCCTCGAGTGCAGCGTTAGCACCCTGCACGTAGGTGTTGTGGTGCTTATCGTGGTGCAGCTGCATAATCTCCGCGGAGATGTGCGGCTCTAGGGCGTCGTAGTCGTACGGCAGGTCGGGAAGTTCGTAAACAGCCATGATTATTATCCTTTCGTTGGGTACGGGCCCCATAATAGGCTGGTTTGTAGATTTCGCAACGAAATTCTTGCAAAAATCTATAAACCCGCAGTACAACTTCAAAATTGTTCGTTGAGATTGTCCCGAAATTAATCCGGAAAGGAACTAAACCATGTCGTGGTTGTTTGGACCGGCGCCGAAGATTGTTGACGCCCAAGAAACCCTGCCGGGTCGCGTAGAGCCGGTGCTTCCCGAGCCACAACCGCATGCCGTCCTCGGTACGCCGATTACCGGCCCGTGGAAGGAGGGGCAGCGCTCCCTCCTGCTGGGCATCGGCTGCTTCTGGGGCGTAGAGAAGATGTACTGGGAAACCGGCGGGGTGGAGTCTACCTCTGTCGGTTACGCCGGCGGTAATACCCCGAACCCGACCTACTACGAGGTCTGCCGCGGCCTGACCAACCATGCCGAGGTCGTCGAGGTCACCTACGACCCGCAGCGGGTCAGTCTGGAAGACTTGGTGGTCAAGGCCTTGGAGGCACACGACCCGACGCAGGGCTACCGCCAGGGCAACGACGTCGGCACCCAGTACCGCTCGGCGTTCTACCCGCGCACGCAGGAGGACAAGGGGGTCATCGAGAAGCTGGTCGAGCGTTACGCGGACAAGCTGGCCGACCACGGCTTCGGGGAGACCACCACCGAGGTAAAGCTGCTTGGCGATACCCCGTCCGGTCAGTACTACCTGGCCGAGGACGAGCACCAGCAGTACCTGGCCAAGAACCCGAACGGCTACTGCCCGCACCACAGCACCGGTGTGAAGTGCGGCTAGTGCGGTGTTGCTTAGGCGTCGCGGCGGATGAATTCCTCCATCCGGCGCGCACGGCTAGGCGTTAGTGCCACGCGGGACTGCGAGCCCAGCACGCTGTCCCAATACCAGAACATCTCCGAGAAATAGTTGTGCCCGTGCCCGCCCGGTACGTTGAGTGAGTTGATCTGGTCGAGGCCGATCTGCCAGAAGGTGATAAACGGCGCCCAGAACATCTCCTGGAAGGTGTCGGCATACGCCGTTTCTGGCTGCGGCTCGTGGATCCACCCCGGCCGCCGGAAGGCCAGCGCTTTGTCCCACCACACGATGGCATCGGAAGCGTGCTGGGCGATGAGCACGCGCGGCCGCTGCCAGGTCTGTGGGTAGCTGTGGCCGAAGGCGTCGTGGCGGGTGTGCGGGGTGGCGGCGGCGAAGCGGATATGCTTGCCGCCGTCGATGACCGGCACGCGTTCCAGGGAGCCGGGGTCGCGATGGAGCTCGGAGGTAAACCGAGTCATGCGCGGCGGGCCGGAAAAAACCGCGCCCTCGCAGGCGGCGAGCAGATCCTCTACGGACTCGAAGTTGTCCAGGATGGCGTAGGCCCCCAGGGACTCGCCGGCGAAGTAGAGCCGCGGGCGGTCGCCCTCCGGCAGGTCTTCCAGGCGATGCTTGACCGCCGTGATGAGCTCCCAGGCGGCTCGCACGGGTCCGTCCGGAGCCACGACGTAGGAAAACACGCTAGCCAGCACGTCGTACTGGAGCGTGACCGTGGCGCAGTTACCGCGGGTGAGGAACTCATAAGAGCAGGTAGACCAGTTGTTGAGCCAGCCGGAGCCGGCGGGCATCTGGATGACAATCGTGTTGCGCCAGAACGCGCCGGTGCGCTCCATCTCCGCGATGACCTGGCGGGCGGCGTTGCGGATGGAACGGCCCGGCACCAGCCCGGCGTAGATGCGGATCGGCTCGTGGGCGCGCTGGCAGTCCATGGCCGCCTTGATGTCGTCCACGCGGGGCCCGCTGGACAGGAAGGAGCGCCCCTGCAGGCCGACGGCCGTCCACGGCTCATAAGACCATGGCGAGCCGGAGCGCTCCGGCTCCCAGGGCATGGTGGAGCCGGGAAAGACCGTCCGGTTGAGCTCCTGGGCGCGGGCGGTCACGGTGCGGATCCAGGTCCTAAACAGCACGCGGTTGGACAAGACGAAGACCACCGCCGCTAGGCTGGCCGCACCCAGCGGCCAGGCCACCAGCGCCGGCAGCCAGCGCCGCAGCCCCTTGGACAGCTGGTCGACGGAGACCTGCACCGCCTCGCCCAGAAGCAGCAGGCTGCCGTAGCCCAGGGTGCCCACGACGGTGCCGGCCAGGGCCTGGACCGGGCCGCGGTCGTTGTTCTTGTCCACCAGAGCCGCCTGCTTGCGCTGGTTGCGCACCGATAGCGCGGTCATGCCCATAGTCACCGCCGCCAGCCCCAACGCGATCCGGTGCCGGTACTGGTAGGTCAGCCGGTCCTGCGGGCGCTTGCCGATGGAGCGCAGGAATTCCTTCGCTACATAAGCCGCGGTCGCGCCTGCCCAGTGGCCGGCTGCCTGCCCGATGGCCACGTTCGCGGCGGTCACCCACCACGGCCGCGGCAGAAGCGAGGGCGAGATGGCCGCCCACGTGGCCAACTCCGCTCCCAGGATCCCGCCGGCCATGTTCTGCGGCAGCCGGCGCCGCCCGGTCATGCGCACCCCCGGCGTGAGATCGCTCAAGACCTCGAGCGAGAAGATGCCCGCGTGCAGGGCACCGCTGGCAAAGCGGTAGCCCATGCGCCGGAGGAAGCGTTTCATGCCTGCCATCATTGCAGAACCTCGGCCCCTCTGCAGGACAGCCGGAACGGGGTTAGAGTGTGAAAGGTCGGCTCCCAAAACCTAACCGGGCGGCAGAAGAAAAGAGGAGGCGTACGCGCGTGGACATCGTGGCTCACCGCGGGTATTCCGGCAAATACCCGGAAAACTCCGAAGCGTCCTTCGCGGCGGCGCTGCGGTTGGATATCTGGGGCATCGAATGCGACGTGCGCCTGACCCAGGACGGCTACGTGGTGGTTATCCACGACGCGAAGCTGGACCGGACCGCGGACCGCACCGGCGTGATTTCCCGCATGAAGTGGGCGGAGGTCGCCCGCGCGGATATCGGCGGCGGGCAGCGGCCGCTGCTTCTCGACGAGCTGCTTGAGTTGGTCCGCGCCACCGACCGGCACCTCTACATCGAGACTAAGCACCCCGGCACCCCGGGCGACGTGCTGGAAGAGCAGGTCGTGCTGCGCCTGCGGTACGCGGGCATGCTGGATGATCCGCGCATCCACGTCATTTCTTTCTCCCGCCGGGCCATCGGCCGCGTGCGGCAGCTGGCGCCGCAGGTGGACCGCATCTACCTGCGCCGCGACTGGGAGCGCCACGTCAACCGGCGGGACATGCTGCTGCCGGATGCGACGGGCCTGGGCATGTCGCTCATGCGCGCCAAGCTGCAGCCCTCGGCCATCGGGGCACACGGGCTGCCGACCTACCTGTGGACCGTGGACCGCCAGGCCGATATCAAGTGGGCGTGGGCCAACGGCGTGGACGTGCTGGCCACGAACCAACCGGAAGTCGCCCTCCACGCCATTAAGTACTAAACGCCAGGTATCTTAGGGGGCATGGCTAAAAAGAAGAAGAAAAACGAAGATCTGCCGGAGGGCATGTCCCGCCGGCAGGCCAAGCTCGCCGCCCGCGCGGCCGAGCGCGCTGCCCTAGAGAAGGACCCGCGCCCCTTCGGCGGGCTGCAGGCGGAGGCCACCCTGGTGGCCATGCAGGAGTTCGTCCCTGCGGCGTACGCGAAGCTGCCGGTCAAGGGCATCGACCGCGACGTCTACCTGGCCACGGTGCTGCCCGGCGCATCGGCGGCCCTCATCCGTGACGACGAGTACGGCGGGGCCGCCTTCGTGGCCCTGCAGGTCCAGTCGCACACCCACAACCCGGGCCGCGACCTAGCCTTCGCCCTGAACTGGGTGAAAAACCACGGCGCGGGCGAGACCCTCGAGTCCACGGCCGCGGACGGCACGGAGCCGCAGCTGAGCGAGCTTATCGATGCCTCCGCGGACGTAGACGTCGAGGTTTTCCAGAACTTTTCCTGGTGGATCCCCGAGGGCGCGCCCAGCAACCCGGCTATCCAGCAGTCCCTGCAGGCCGCCAACCAGTCCGTGGTGGCAACCCACCCGGTCGGCGCCGATATTAGCGGCACCGCCTTCTGGTCCGCCGGCGGGGACAAGTCCTATATCCGCTGGGTTCGCCCCACCGATGACGAGTCCGCCTTCCTCAACGCCATCGCCCGCGTGGCCGCCCGCGAGGAGATGAACCTCGGCGAGGGCACCAAGTTCGCCGGTGTCTTCCGCACCCACGGCGTCATCGCCCCGGTCTTCGACCTGCCGGCCGATGCCGACCCGGCCTCCTTCGAGTCCGAACTCCAGCGCGTCGACGCCGCCCTGGAATCCGAAATCGCTAACGATGCGCAGCTGAGCGCCGACGAGCGCAAGCAGCTGCAGAACCTGAAGTCCCGCCAGGTCACCCTGCGCTAAGCCCGGGGCTTAATCCCCGGGCCGCCCCGCGCGGTAGTCCTGGGCTATGCGGGCCAGGCTCGCGGCGCTGACCAGCCCGGGGTGGTCCACGTCCAGGTCGTGGACCTGCAGCGTGCCGACGTAACCGTCCCACAGGTGCGGATCGCGGTAGGTTTCCTCCGCCGCGGCGCGGTAAAAAACGGTCGGGGTTGCGGCCGCGCCGGTGGTGTGCGCGCGCATGATCTGGGCGTTGTGACCGATCAGCCGCACGACCTGGGTCACCGTCTCCGTGGAGAGCCCGCTAAACGGCCCCGGGGTGCCGTGCAGGGCTGCCGCGGCGCCTTGCTGGTCGAGCTCGCCGTCCGGCGGGTTCTGGCCGGCCATGATGTAGACGCCGCGCAGGCGCTCCTGCGCGGTGGGTGCGGGCAGCGACTTCCAGTGCTCTGCCGGGTAGGCGTCGAGCAAGACCAGCTGGCGCACTGGCGCGTGCCGGGCGGCTTCCTGGGCGATAACGCCGCCTACGGACCAGCCCATAAAGTCGAATTCCTGGGCGTCCGGGAACGCCTGCGCCAGATCGGCGAGGGCCTGGCGCGCGGCGTCGGCCACCGATGCCGCCAGCTCGTCGCCGTGGAAGCCCGGCGACTGCACCGCCACGACGGGCACGTCGCCCGGCAAGGACGCGATGAGGCCGGTATACGCCCAGCCCAGGCCGCCGGCCGGGTGGAAGCAGACCAGGGGGCGGCCCGTGCCCGGGCGCAGGACCAGCAGCCGATCGAAGGGGGAGTGGCTGGCCTGCCGGTGGGCCAGCTGTTCGAGGGTGGGGGAGGCGAAGACGTCCGCCACCTGGAGGCCGTCCACGCTGGCGGCCAGCTCCGCCGCGGCCAGGGAGTTCAACCCCAGCTCGAACAGGTTCCGGTCGGCCGCGGGCAGTTCGTCCAGCCTCAGCAGGCGCTGCACCTGGCGCGCGAGCGCTACCTCCGCCTCCGTGTCCGGCGCCCGGCCGGGCGCGGCCGCAATCTCCGGCGCGGGCAGCGCGCCGCGATCCAGCTTGCCGTTCGCGGTCACCGGAAACTCGTCTAGCTCCACGAAGGCGCTGGGCACCATGTAGGCCGGCAGGCGCCCGGCCAGGTGCTCTTTGAGCTCGGCGGCGCTGGGGTTAGTGCCGGGGCGGGCGAGGACGTAGGCCACCAGCGCGGTGGCCCCGGCGACCTCGCGGGCATCCACCGCGGCCTCGGCGATCGCGGGGTGGTCCAGGAGCGCGGCCTCGATCTCGCCGGGCTCGAGGCGCTGCCCGCGCAGCTTGAGCTGCCGGTCGGCGCGTCCGCGGTAGACAAGCTCCGTGCCGCACCACTCGGCCAGGTCCCCGGAGTCGTAGATGCGCGCGCCATTGCGGAAGGGATCCGGCCGGAAGGACTGCGCGGTCTTCTCCGGCAAGCCCAGGTAGCCCTCGCCCAGCTGCACTCCTCCCAGGAAGAGCCGGCCGATGCCGCCTTCCGGCAGGCGCCGCCCGTGCTTGTCGAGCACGTAGCAGTAGGTGCCCGCCACCGGCGCGCCGATGGGAATCTCGGTCTCGTCCCCGGTCACGGCGTGTTCGGTCACGTCCACCGCGGCCTCGGTCGGCCCGTAGTAGTTGTGGACGCGGACGCCCAGAACGTCCTGGGCGCGCCGGGCCAGGTCCGCCGGCAGGGCCTCGCCGGAGGTGACCACCGCCCGCAGGCGGGGAAGCTCGCGCCCGGCCACGCGCAGGAAGGTGGCCAGCGCCGCGGGCACGAAGTGGCAGACCGTCGTGCCGGTAGCCTCCAGCTCGCGGGCGAGCTGCTGCGGATCGTGGTGCGCATTGGGGGAGGCCACGGCCAGGTTCACCGGGTAGGCGAAGGGGATGAGAAATTCCCAGACGGACACGTCGAAGGAGGCCGGGGTCTTTTGCAGGATGGTGTCGTCTTCCGTCAGCCCCAGGTCGGCGACCTGCCAGGCCAGCCGGTTGGCAATCGCCGCCTGGCCGACCACCACGCCCTTCGGCGTGCCCGTGGACCCGGAGGTAAAGAGCACGTAGGCCGGGTCGTGCGCGCCCGGGGCCGCGGGCAGCTCGAGGGCCTGCGGGGCGCGGTGGGCGTCGAGTGCCGCCGGGTCGACGGCGAGCACCGGGCGGGCGGTATCCACCATGGCTTCCCGGCGCTGCGCCGGCAGATCGCCCACCAGCGGCAGAAACGCCGCGCCGAGCAGGTTAATAGCGGCCAGGGTGGCCGGCAGCGCCGGGTGGCGGGTGGCCTCCACCGCCACGATCGCGCCGGGCCCCACCGTGACGGACTTCTCTCGGGCCAGCTGCAGAATCCGGCCGGCGATGCCGTCTACCTGCTCCCACACCTTACGGCGCGCGGCCGTGCCCGCGGCCTCGGCGTCTCGCCTATCCCGCAGCACCTGGGCGATAGTCCGCTGCTCCGCGACGGGGCGGGGCGGGGACAGCGGAGAGTCGGTGAGGATAAAGGAGTCCAGCGGCTCGTCCGGGGCCGCGGCGGCCTGCTCGGCCAGCAGCACCAGGGCGTCGAGCCGGGCGCGAAGGCGGCGGGCCACGCTCGCGTCCCCGTGCGCGAAGCCGGTTAGGGTGAAGCCCCCGCCCGGGGCGGCGGTGAAGATGATCTCGGCGTCCGGGATGGGCCCGACCGCCAGCGTGTCGAGTAAGCCGTCGCAGTCGCCGAAGCGGAATTGCCCGCGGAAGGGCTTGAAGTTCAGGGTCGCGCCGTTGAGCTTGTCCTGCGGGTCGCGCCGCCCAGTCAGCTCCCGCAGGTCCTCCGGGCGGACGCTGGCGTGGTGGCGGACCTCCTCCAGCTCGGCGCGCACCAGCGCGGCCTGCTCGTGCAGGCTAGCGCCCGGGGCTACCGGCACGGTCAGTGGCAAGACCGTGACCTGCGGGGCCGCGACCAGCGGCGCCTTGCCCAGCGGCCGGTTCATCACGGGCAGCCCGAGGACCACCTCGTCCAGCCCGGACATCGCCGCGGTGAGGTGGGCCAGCAGGGCCCCGACGGCGACCAGCCCCGGGCGGACCGGCAGCTCGGGGAGTCTCACCTGGTAGCGCTGGGTCGCGCCCACCTGCGCGGCGGCCGCCGGCATCCACGCGCCGGACTCGGCGGGTAGCGGGCGGCCGGCCCAGAAGTCGAGGTCCTCCCCGCTGGCTGCAGCATCGGCGGCCAGGGCCGCGCGCTGGGAAGACAGCGGGCAGTCTGGGGCCTGCTCGCCGGCCGGGGTGGAATAGCACCGTGCCACCCAGTCGATGAACTGGTGGAACAACAGCCCGTCGCCCAGCAGGTGGTGGAAGCGGGCGAACCAGCCGACGTTGCCGTCCGCGTCCACCAGGAGGGTGTGGGCGCTCAGCTCGTCCTGGGTGATGATCCCCGGGGTGCGCATGGCGGGGACGGCGACTTCGCAGTCGGCGGCATCGATGGCCGCGACCTCGCGCACGCTGACCTGTGGGGCGCGCCCCGTGGGGCGGAACTGCGGGCTGCCGTCGGGCGCGGAATAAAACTCGCCGCAGAAGACGTCCACCTGCCGCAGGCAGTCCGTGAGGGTGGAGTGGAGGCGGTCCACGTCGACGCCGGCGGCGATGTGGACGAGCTCGGCGCACTGGCACACGGCCGAGCCCGGGGCGGTCAGCTGGGCGAACCAGAGGGAGCGCTGGCTGCGGGTCAGCGGCAGGCAAGCAGAATCAGGGGTGTCCATAAGAAGTGTCCTCACAGGTGAAAAGTTGTGCTAGCGGTGACTAGTTCTGAGCCCAGTCGCGCAGGCAGCGCTGGATGTCGGCGACCAGGCTGGTGCGCCACCAGGCGATGTCGTGGCCGCCGTCGATGACCTCGAGCTCGCTGTCCCAGCCGTGCCCGGCCAGGGCGAGCTGCAGCAGGTGCGTGCGGCCCACCAGCACGGGCTCGCGGGCGCCAACCTTGAGCTTGAGGCGCGCCGGGCTGGGCTCGGCCAGGCACAGCCGGTGGGTGATCCAGTCCAGGGTGGGGCTTGCCGCACCGCGCGGCCCCGCCCACATCGACGGCGAATAAGCCAGGACATAATCGGCCGCCTGGGGGCGCACCGCCAGGCTGTTCAAGCTGGCCAGGGCGCCTAAAGACTGGCCGGCAATAAACCGCGGGGTGCCGGGCGGGCCGCTGTGCGCGGCCGCCTCGTCGAGGAAGGCGGCGAGGAAGGCGTCGTTGCCGGCCAAGTCCTGCTTGCGCTGGGTGGCATCGTAGTGGCAGAGGCTAGCGATGCGCACCGGCAGCCCCAGCGACTCCAGCACGGCGGGCAGCCGGAGCCGCTCCACCCAGGTCTGGGCGTCAAACAGCCAGAGGCTGGCCACCGGCTGCTGGGCCGGCTCGTAGATCCAACCCGGGCGCCCAGCCAGCGTGACCTCGCGCAAGTTACCGGGCAGCGGAGCGGTGTGAGCGCCGTCCCACGCGGACTGGTCGGGCGCCAGGGGCCCGGCCAGCAAGGACAGGCCGCAGACGCCCTCGCGCACCAGGGGTGGGTGCGGGTTGCCCGGGTCCAGACGGCGGCCGAAGTGGTTGTGGCGGGGCGGCTGTGGGCGGGCCTCGGCGGCGTCGGCGTATTCGCAAAAGCCGTAGGACGCGCACACCGTGGGGGCTAGCTCCAGGGTGCGGATCCACCAGCGCGTGCCGCTCACGCGGCGCATGAGGCCAACCTCGAAGTCGCTCTTGTCCGTGATGCGGTTGATGTTGAGGTGCACGGCCTGCGGGTTCGACTCGGCGTGGTAGAGGAAGGTCACCCGGTTGGTGGCCGGATCCCAGAGCGGGGACTGGCCGGACCATTCGGCGAGGGAGTCCGCGGTGGCGGTTTCTTCGGCGATAAACGGCGACTGCTTCGGCATAGTTTTCTCACATTCCTACCGGTCGGCGGTAACTACGGGCACAGAGGGGAGGCGGGTAGGGATCGCCACCCCAAAGCGATCTAAGCTTAGCCTAACCAATAGCGGTGGCGGCGGTCGGATCGCCGCGCACCACGTTTCAAACACTAAAGGAGAGCACATGCACCAGCCCGCACACCACGTCGACGTCCTTATCGTCGGGGCCGGGCCCACCGGCCTGGCGCTGGCCAACCTGCTGGGCCAACGCGGCATCGACACGCTGATTGCCGACGAACGGGAGGCCACCATCGGCTACCCCCGGGCGGTCGGGATCGATGACGACTCCCTGCGGCTTATGCAACAGCTCGGCCTAGAGGAAGAAATTCGCCCGCACTATATCCCGGGCCACTACATGCGGGTGGTCAACGGCGACGGGAAGGTGCTCGCCACCTTCAACGCGCCCGGCCGGCCAAACGGCTACAGCCGCAAGAACGCCTTCCACCAAGGCGAGGTGGACCACGCCCTGGCCCGCGGGCTGGGCCGCTTCGACAGCGTGGACTTCCGGCTGTCCACGCGCGTGGACGGGGTCGAGGACGCGGGCGACTACGTGCGCGCCCGCGTGGGCGACCAAGAAGTCACCGCCACCTGGTTGGTTGACTGCGAGGGCGGCAGCTCGGCCATCCGCAAGCAGCTGGGGATAGGCTTTGCCGGCCAGACGGATGCCACGCGGTGGCTGGTGGCCGACTTGGCCGATGATCCGGTGGGCACCCCGGGCGGGTTTCTGGGCGCGGATCCGCAGCGCCCGTACGTGTCCATCGGGCTGCCGGACGGGCTGCGCCGCACGGAGTTTCTGCTCCGCCCCGACGAGGAGCTGACCGAGGACTTCGTCCGCCAGCTGGTGCGCGGCCTGACCGGCAGCGACGGGGTGGCCAACCTCATCCGTTACCGCGAGTTCAAGCACCACTCCCGCGTGGCCGAGAAGCTGCGGGTCGGCCGCATCATCCTAGCCGGCGATGCCGCCCACCTCATGCCGGTCTGGCTCGGCCAGGGCATGAACTCCGGCCTGCGGGACGCGGCCAACCTGGCCTGGAAGCTGGCCGGCGTGGTAGACGGAACGTACACCGAGCGGATCCTGGACACCTACGAGCAGGAGCGCCGCGCCCACGTCCAGGCGATGGTGGATCAGTCCACCCTGGTCGGGCGGTTCGTCGGGATGACCGACGCACGCGCCGCCCGCGTGCGCGACCTGCTAGCGCGCGGGGCCCAGCGTGTGCCGGCCCTGCGCCGGGCCGTGACCGAGATGCGCTTTAAACCCCTGCCCCGCCTAAGCCAAGGGCTGGTCACCGGCGACTCCCCGGCCGGCACCATGTTCCCGCAGCCGCGGGTCACCGTGGCCGGGCAGGAGCTACTGCTGGATGCCGCCGTCGCCCCGGAGTGGACGATTGTTGCCTACAACGCGCTGCCGGAGGTACCCGCCGCGCTACACGGGGTGGTTTCTGCCCGCCGGGTCGTCCCGACCGCCGCGGCCACCGGCGCGGACTTGGGCGACGACGGCGCGCTGCACGCCTGGTTCGCCGAGCACCGGGTGGGCGCGGTGCTGCTGCGCCCGGACCGCTACATCGCCGCCGCCGGCACCGTCGCGGAGGTGACCCGCGTTGCCGGGCAGCTTGGCCGGCGCTACTTCCGCTGGTCCGACTTGGAGACCTTGCCCACGCCGGTCAGCGGGAATTCGTCGACCAAGTAGATATAGTCCGGCACCGCGAAGGAGGCCAGGCCCGCCGAGCGGGCGAACTTGCGCACCGCTTTCTCGGTCAGGGCGGCGCCTTCCGCGGTATCGCGCGGGATGACGTAGGCGCAGGTCTTTTCGCCCCAGGTCTCGTCCGGCACGCCGATGACGGAGACATCGTGGACGCCCGGGTGCGTGAGCAGGGCGTTTTCCACCGCCTCCGGGGCGATCTTCTCGCCGCCCCGGTTGATCTGATCCTTGCTGCGGCCCACGACCGTCAGGTAGCCGCGGGCGTCTTGGGTTACCAGATCCCCGGTGCGGTAAAAGCCGTCCGCGGTGAACGAGCGCGCGTTGGCCGCGGGGTTTCGGTGGTAGCGCCGGATGGTGTACGGCCCGCGCGTGGTCAGCTCCCCAACCTCCCCCTGGGCGACGGGGGCGCCGGCCCCGTCAATAATGCGTATCTCGTCATAGGGCGACATGGGGTGGCCTTGCGTGTTGACGATTGTCTCTACCGGGTCATCGAGTTCCGTGTAGTTCACCAGGCCCTCGGCCATACCGAAGACCTGCTGCAGGCGGCACCCCAGCTCGGGTGCTACGCGCTCGGCCACCGCGGCGGACAGCTTCGCCCCGCCCACCCACACGGTGGCCAGGCTCGACAGGTCGTAGTCTTTCCGGGCTGGGTGGTTGAGCAGGCTCAACAGGAGCGGCGGGACCATCGACAAGTGCGTAATCCGCCGCTTCCCAATGACCCGCAGCAGCGTCGCCGGGCTCGGATCCGCCACGAAAACCACGCTCGCGCCGATCATCAGCGCGCCCAAGATGCCCGGCGAACTCATCGTGAAGTTGTGGGCGGCGGGCATGGACACCGCGACCCGGGAATCTGCGTCTAAATCGCAGTGCACCAGGCTCTGGCGCACCGAGTACAGGTAGTCATCGTGTGTTTTGGGGATGAGCTTAGGTACCCCGGTGGTCCCGCCGGACAGTTGCAAAAACGCCAGCTCGCCCGGATCTACCTCCGGCTCGGGGACCGGCTCACGGTCATCCCAGGGCGCGGGGGAGTCCGCGTCGACCTGGAGCTGGACCAGGTCCGGGGCTTGCTCGGCGAGATCGGCGCGCACCTGGGCCAGGTGCCGCGGGGCATGGACCGGACTGACGTGGAAATAGGCCGGCGCAGTCTGGTGGAAATGCACGATGTCGCGGGTGCCATGCGCGGGCAGGGAAAACACCGGGACGGCGCCCAGCCGCCAGATGCCGAAGACGACCTCGAGGTAGGCCACGCAGTTGGTCATCTGGACAATGACCCCGTCGCCGCGGCGCACCCCGGAGGCCGCCAGCCATGCCGCCGCCTTTTCAATGCCGTCTGCCAGCTCGCGGTAGGTCAGCTCGAGGTGGTCATCGGCGGCGGCCAACCGGTCGCCGTGCTGCGCGACGCTGCGCCGGAACATGGCCAGGTGGGTGTCGCCGGTCCATACGCCCTGTTTGCGGTAGTAGCGGGCAGTGTCGTAGTCGACCCCGGTGGCTAGCACCCCGGGATCGTCAGCCGCGGCGAGCGCGGTCATTCTGGGGGACAAGAGAGCTCCTCTCCATCGAAGGTGTAACCTTAGCCTAACCTTAGACTAGCGGCTGTGGGGCGGGCTCGTAGGGCCGCCGCCCAGCCGCTCGACCGTCACTACGAGAGGGAGAAACCTATGGCTAACGATGCACAGCAGTCCCCGGCCGCGGAGATCATCGCCCAGCTGGAGTCCTACCTCCAGCAGGAGCTCGGTACGCAGGATCTGGACCGCGAGGAGGACCTACTGGATCAGGGGCTGGATTCCATGATGCTCATCGAAATCCAGTCCCGGCTCTACGCGCAGGGCGCCGAGGTGGAATTCGGCGAGCTGGCCGAAGAGCCGACTGTCAGTGCGTGGGCAAAACTTATTGAACGTGCTGTGAATTAAGCTCCTACGAAAGGTGGATTACCCCGGATGGGGTCATACGGGGTTCGGCCGCGGGAATGCCGACCTGCGCAAATGCGTGACGACAGCGTCGTTGCTGGGCATAGCCTTTCTGCAACTTTCAAGGTATTGCTAAAGTAAGGCTCGCCTTAATGGAATAAGGCTAGCCTTAACTCTCTTTGTCAACCCTCTACCTTGCTGAATAAGGACTCATAACATGCAGAAGAATCTTTCCCGCCGCGCTGGCAAGCGGGCCATCGCCTCCCTCATCGCCGGCGCGATGATTTCCACCGGCACCGTAGCCGTGGTCACGCCCGCCGCCGTCGCCCAGACCACGACCGGCGTGCCCACCGCATCCGTGACCGGGGATAAGCCCCGGGGCACCGTGGAAGGCATCGGAGCCGGCACCCTGCACGCCGGTTCCGTCGAGCCGGGCGGGCTGCTGACCTTCTCCGGCGAAGGCTTCGCGGACCGCTCCGGCGTGGAAGACGCCTTCTTCGGGGTCAAGCTTAACGATGGTTCCATCCCCCTGCCGGCCGAACAGGACGGCGCCTCCGTCGGCGACGTCGATGGCTCCGGCACCTTCAACCTGACCGGCGGCCTGCCGGGTGCGGACGGCAAGTTTGAGGCCAAGGTCCGCGTCCCGAAGGATCTGAAGCCGGGCGCCTACTTCCTGCGCGTCCTGGGCGGCCAGGACGGCGGCGAAGGGGTTTCTAAGTGGACCTGGTTCACCGTCACCGACCCGGACGCGGGCACCACCGACGACGGCAATGACAGCGACAAGGACCCGGCCACCCCGGCCGATACTCAGCTGGCGGCCACCGTGGCCTCGGGCACCGGCGTGGACATCAAGGCCTCCGGCTTCGACGCCGGCGAGGAAATCAGCGCCACGCTGGATGGCAAGGACGTCCAGTTCGCCCAGGGGCGCCGCGGATCAGCCGCCACCCTAACCGCGGACGATAACGGCTCCCTGGCAGGTGCCCTGCGCCTGAGCGAGGGCGCCCTGCCCGCCGGCAAGTCCGGGCAGATCGTGCTGACCGGCAAGAACTCCGCGAAGCAGGCCAAGGCGGAGGTCTCCGGCGTCCCGGACGTGGCCGTCGCGACCGAGTTCGGCTCCACCCCGGCGATGGGATCGACCGCTGACATCACCATCTCCAACCTCACGGATGGCACCGAGCTGTCCGCCCTGGGCGCCGGCGATGTCAACTTCCTGGCCGCCGGCCAGACCGCCCCCGCCGCCGGCGGCAAGATCACCCTGGACAAGGTGGAGATCCCGAACGACGCCAAGCTGCTGGACAAGGCCCTCTACGTCGACCTGCAGGCCCCGGGCGCAGACCAGGCCACCCGCTTCGAGACCACCGTCAAGGTCACCCCGGACAACGCCGTCAAGAACGCCGAGGACTTCGACATCGCCGCCGCCGAGCTGCCCTCCGGCCTTTACCAGACGGCGTACTCGGCCAAGGAAAACTCCGTCTACGTCACCCGCTCCGTGGGCCGCCCGCCGCTGAAGGAAGCCTCCCTTTTCAAGGTCAACGCGGACACCCTCGAGGTGGAAAAGGAAATCACCCCGGAATCTGCCGGTGCGTCGGGCCTCTACGGCACCTACGGCGTGGACGTCGACGACGCCCGCGACCGCGTCTGGGTCACCAACACCCGGCAGAACACCGTCTCGGTCTACAAGGCCTCCGACCTATCGCTCATCCACCGCTTCGAAGACGGCTCCGCGAACCATGCCCGCGACGTGAAGGTGGATCCTTCCACCGGCCTGGCCTACGTGTCTACCCCGCGCGGCGGCACCTCCACCATCGAGGTCTTCGACCTGGACGGCAAGTCCCATTCCAGCATCGACCTGTCCGGCCAGGACTTCGGCGGCACGATGTCCCTGGACCTGGACAAGGAGACCGGCGAGCTGTTCACCGTCTCGCTGGATAAGCCCAAGGCCGCCAAGATTGATGTCCGCAACGGCAACCAGGTCACTGTGTACGACCTCGGCGCGGGAAACCTCGAGTCCGGCTCCGGCATCGCCTGGGACTCTGTCAATCGCAACCTGCACATCACCGGGCAGGGCACCGCGAATGACCTGGTCTACAACGTGGACAAGCAGGAGGTCGTCGCCAACATCCCGACCGGCGCCGGCGCCCTGAACGCCGACTACAACCCGGCCACCGGCCTGGTCTACGTCTCCAACTACGGCGCCGACACCGTTACTGTTATCGATGCCGCCTCCCTCAAGGTCGTCGCCAACCTTTCCCTGGGCGGCCGCGTCAACCACGTGCAGTCCGGCAAGGACGGCAACGTCTACGCCGTGACCAAGTCCGCCATCGACAAGGATGGCAAGACCTACAACAAGCTGGTCAAGGTCTCTAAGAAGAACTCGGCTCCCACCCAGGACCCGAAACCGGGCAGCAGCCACGGCAGCTCGCTGGACGGTAAGGCGCTCAGCCAGCTGACCCGGGTTATCACCGGCCTGGCCGGTGCCCTAGGCATCGCCGTGGCGGTCACCGGCGTGCTGCAGTTCGTGGTCAGCCACGGCATCATCCCGCGCAACCTCATCCCCGCCGGGCTGCGCAAGTACCTCTAAACGCCTGCTTTAAGGCCGTGGGGCTTGGCTAGCCTCCTTCGCGCAGAAGACTCGGCTAGCCGTTTGCCCACTGTCCTAAACCGGCAGTAATTCCTCGCCCTTTCCTATTTCGAAAACTCAAGAAGGCACCCATGCTCGCAACAAAGTTTGCTCTTTCACTGCGTTCCACCAAAGCCCTTGCCCTCGCCTCCGCCACCGCAGTAGCGCTTGCCGGCGGTACCGTCGTGGCTACTGACAACGCCTCGGCTTTCGCCGCAGAGGCCACCCCTACCCGCCGCTGTCGACAGTAACTCCTCAGCCAAGGCAGCGGCCCCGAAATACGCGCGCACCTATCGGTTCCCGGACGGCGCCGTCTTGCAGTTCCCGAAGGTATGGCAGAAGGGCCAACCGCTGCGCATCCACGGCGAGAACTTCTTCGGCGCGGACGGCAAGACCCCGTCCGTGGCGGCGTTCAACCTCGACAACGGCGGCGCCGTCCAGACCGACGGCAGCCTGGACGGCATCAAGCCGATTCAGCAGATCACCGTCAAGGGCTTGTGGTAGGTCGTGAGGGCCGACGAGAACGGCAACTTCGATGCCGAAATCGACTTCCCCACCCCAGAGCACACCGATGCCGACCAGTCCACCTGGGCAGTCGGCACCGAGCACAGCATCAATATCCTGACCGGCTCCCAGGTCAAAGTCCCCATCGTTGAGCCGACTGCCGGGCAGCCCACGACGCCGAGCACCCCGACGGAGCCGACCACGGAAGGCTCCTCCTCCGATGACGTGACGGTCAAGGTCGTGGTATCGCTGGCCTCCGCGCTGGTTGCTGCGAGCAGTGTGGCGCTGGCCTCCTGCGGCGACGACGGCAGCTTCAGTGCCGGCAGCGGCAAAACCCGCACGGTCATCGACGTAGAAGGCACCGCGGTAGAAGTCCCCGACAAGCCAAAACGCGTGGTCGCGCTCTCGGAACCGACCCTGGACGCCGTCGTCGCCATGGGCATTACCCCGGTCGGCACTATCGCCGGCCGCGGCCAAGAAACAGTGGCGCCGTACCTGCTGGACAAAGCCGGCGACGTGCCCCTTCTAGGCACGGTCTCCGAGCTGAATTTCGAGGCCATCGGCTCGGTACAGCCGGACCTCATCCTGGTCGACGGCACCTCGGTCAACAACAACAACCCGTCGGTGGTCGAGGCCCTGCGCAAGGGTGCAACGCTAGCGGTGAAGACACATACTCGCCGGCGGCGGGTTGCTAAGTCCTCGCCACGGCTGTCTTTTTCGTTTATCCTGGCGATTTCTTTGGGAATATGGTCGAAACCGCTGCCGCTTTTCGACGTCCTCGACGCCCTGGCCCACCCCGCCACCGGGTCGGCCGCGCCCATCGTGGTGGGGCAGCGCCTGCCGCGCCTCATCCTGGTCGCGCTGGTGGGGGCGGGCCTGGCCGTGGCCGGGGCTCTCATGCAGGCGCTGACGCGCAACCCGCTGGCTGACCCGGGGATCCTGGGGGTCAACGCGGGGGCATCGTTGGCCGTGGTGGCTGCGGTGGCGGTGGCCGGGGTGACCAGCATTTGGTTCTACCTGTGGTTCGCGCTGGCCGGCGCGGCGCTAGCGTCCGTGGCCGTGTATCTGCTGGGCGGGGTGGTGGCCGCCCGTGATAACGCCGCCCGCCTGGTACTGGCCGGTGTGGCGCTATCCATGGCGGTCAACGCCTTCGTGCAGGTAGTGCTCATGACCGACCAGCAGGTCTTCAACGAGTTTCGGTTCTGGTCCGCCGGGTCGCTAGAATCCCGCGGCTTCAGCGTCATCGCGGCGGTCGCGCCGTTCATCGTGGTCGGCCTGCTCGTGGCGGGCGCCTGCGCCCCGGGCCTGAATGCGCTCGCGCTTGGCGATGCCACCGGCGCCGCCCTCGGCGTCAACCTCCGGCGCCTGCGCGCCCTCGTGCTGCTGGCGATTACCCTGCTGGCCGGTGCCGCGACCGCGGCGGTCGGGCCCGTGATGTTCATCGGGCTGGGCGTGCCCTACCTCGCGCGCGCCCTGACGGGGCCGGATCTGCGCTGGACGGTGCCCGTCTGCGCGCTGGCCGGGCCGCTGATGCTGATAGCGGCCGACCTCTTCGCCCGGGTCATCGTCGCGCCGCAGGAGATCCAGACCGGGATCGTCACGGCCTTGTTTGGCGGGCCCATCTTCATTGCCATCATCCGCTCCCGCGGGGTGAAATCGCTATGAGCAGGCCACGCTATTGGCGCTTCTCGCGCGGGCCGGTGCAGCAACGCGTGCACGCGCGCAGCGTCGTCTTCGTCCTTTCCACCAGCGCGGTCGCGGCAATAATCGCGGTGGTGGCCCTGTCGCTGGGCGATTACCACCTCTCCTTCGCGGAGACGGCCCAGGCGTTGGTCGGGGCCGGCGGCGACCCGCTGGCCCAGTACTTCGTGCAGGACCTGCGGCTGCCGCGGGTGGCCGCGGCGCTGTTGGTCGGGGCGTGCCTGGGTATCTCCGGCGCTATCTTCCAAGCCCTGACGGGCAACCCGCTGGGCAGCCCGGACATCACGGGCTTTACTGTGGGCGCGGCGTTCGGGGCGGTGACCCAGATTCTGCTCTTTAACGGCGGCCCGCTGGCCATCGGCCTGGGTGCGCTGGTGGGCGGCGGAGTCACTGGCGCGGCGGTGCTCTACCTCTGCCGCTCCACCGGCCTGCAGGGCACCACCTTCGTCCTCGTCGGGCTGGGGGTTTCGTTTATCCTCCAGGCGCTGAATTCTTTGCTGCTGGTCAAGGCGGAGCTGCCCGCCGCGCAGACGGCGGCGCAGTGGCTCGCCGGCTCGCTGAACGCGACGTCGTGGCCGCAGGCCGGCTTCCTTGTGGTCGCGATGCTGGTAGCCGCCCCGCTGGTGGCCTTGCGGGCGCGCGAGCTTTCTGCCCTCATGGCCGGCGACGATATCTCTGCCGGACTGGGTATCGAGGTCGTTGTCTGCCGGCGGCAGCTGCTGGTTTTGGCGATAGGACTGTGCGCGGTCAGCGTCGCCGTCGCCGGGCCGGTCGGCTTCGTGGCCCTGGCGGCCCCGCAGCTGGCGCGGCGCCTGGCGCACAGCCCGGGCGCGGCGGTCGGCTCGGCGGCGGTGCTGGGCGCGGCGCTGGTTCTCGTTTCCGACGTCGTGGCCCAGCGCATCATCGCCCCGGCCCAGCTGCCCGTGGGCGTGGTCACCGGCGTGGTCGGCGGCCTGTACCTGTTGTGGATTCTGTTCCGGGAATGGAAAGGACACTAAACGGTGGATTTCTCCCCCTGCCGCCTGCGCGCGGACAAGATTACCGTCGCCTACGGCGACCGTCCCATCATCCGAGACGTCAGCGTCGATATCCCCGACGGGGAGTTCACCGTCATCGTCGGCCCGAACGCCTGCGGCAAGTCCACGCTGCTCAAGGCCCTGGCGCGCCTGCTCATCCCCCAAGCCGGGGCGGTCCGGCTGGACGGGCGACCGATCCGCGCTTACGCCTCCAAGGAGGTCGCCCGCCGGCTGAGCCTCCTGCCGCAGTCGCCGACGGCCCCGGACAGTATCGTGGTCGAGGACCTGGTCGCCCGCGGGCGCTACCCGCACCAAGGCCTGCTTAAACAGTGGACGCCGGCGGATGACGCGGCCGTTGATGCCGCGCTTGCCCAGGCCAACGTCAGCCACCTGCGCCACCGTCAGGTCGCGGACCTCTCCGGCGGGCAGCGCCAGCGGGTCTGGCTGGCGCTGGTCTTAGCCCAGCAGGCCCCCATTGTGCTGCTGGACGAGCCGACCACGTATCTGGATATCACCCACCAGGTGGAGGTGCTCAACCTGGCGCGGGATCTCTACCAGTCCGGCTCGACGGTGGTGGCGGTGCTGCACGAGCTGACCCTGGCGTTTCGCTACGCCAGCCACCTCATCGTGATGAAGGACGGTGCCGTGGTGGCCAGCGGGCCGGTAGGCGAAGTCGTGACGGAAGCGTTGCTGCGCGAGGTCTACGGCATCGACTGCGATATCCTGGCCGACCCGAAAAGCGGGCGGCCGATTGTCATCCCGCGGGGCTAGCGCAGCGAGTCGAAGAGCTGCTGGGCCTGCGCGTCGTCCCACAGGACCACGTTGCCGACCTCGGTGTCCATGAAGCCGCCGATGGGGATGGTCTGGGTCTCCACGCCGGTGCCCATGGCCAGCGCCACGCGGGCCAGGTGCCAGACGTGCTCGTCCTCGCCCACGATGAACGACGAGGCCGTGTGGTTGGCCAGCGAGACCGCCCTGAACGGATTGATCAGCGTGGCCGGCGAGGTGATCTTGTCCAGCAGCGCGGCGAAGAACTCGCGCTGGCGGGCCACACGATCCAGGTCGCCCATGGCCGTGGCGCGGGTGCGCACGTAGCCCAGGGCGGTCGGGCCGTCGAGCTTCTGGCAGCCGGGCTGGACGTCCAGGTTGGCCAGCGGGTCGTTGATGGGCTCGGCCACGCAGATGTCCACGCCGCCGACGGAGTCGACCACGTTGGCCAGCCCGCCCATGCCGATTTCGGCGTAGTGGTCGATGTGCAGGCCCGTGGCGCCCTCGACGGTTTCGGTCAGCAGCTGCGGGCCGCCGTAGGTGAAGGCGGCGTTGACCTTGTCCTGGCCGAAGCCCGGCACGGAGACGTAGGAGTCGCGCGGAATGGATAACAGCTGCGCCTTCCCGCTGGACGGGATGTGCAGCAGCATGATGGTGTCCGTGCGGCCCACGCCGACGTCGCCGCCGGTGCCCAGCTCCGCCTGCTGTTCCTCGGTGAGGCCTTGGCGCGAGTCGGAGCCGACCAGCAGCCAATTGGTGCCGGCGGTCTTGGCCACCTGCTGGGCCGGCATGGCTTCCACGCGGGTCAGGCGCGTGTCGGCCCAGAGCATCAGCACCAGGCTGGCGACCACCACGATGGCAAGCACCCAGCCGGCGCAGCCCAGGCAGCCTTTGACCGGGCTGGTGCGCTTGCGGCGCCGGTGCGGACGATGCCCCTCCGGCGGCGCCGGCACCCGGTAGCGGCGCGGGGCCTCCGGCTGCGGCGGGTAGTCCTGGCGGTGTTCCTGGCGGTACTGCTGCTGGTAGTGCGGCTGCGCGTAGGCCGGCAGCGGCGCCTGCCTCGGCGGCTGCTGCTGCGGCTGTGCCGGGGGAACCTGTCGCGGTGGCGTTTGCCGCGGCGGCGTTTGCCGCGGCGGGGTAGCGCGCTGCTGGTCACCAGAGCGCGAGCCCGCGGGCCGCTTGCGGATGGGCCGGCCGTAGCGGTCTTTCAGGATGCGACCGTCCGCCCCGCGCACGAAGTCATCGCCGGCGCGGCGGGATTCCCGGTCATGGTCGCGTCCTGAATAATTCATGCGCTATAGCCTACAAGGCGCCCGCGCACAGACCTAGCCCAACAAACCGAAAAGCGACGGATCCCCGAGCAGGGAGTAGCCGATAAACGCCACGGCATCGATGAGAAAATGCGCGATAACAAGGGGCGCGACCCGGCCGGTGCGGTGGTAGTAGTAGCCGAAGACCACGCCCATGACCAGGTTGCCGAACCCGGCGGAAATTCCCTGGTAGAGGTGGTAGGAGCCGCGCAGAATAGAAGTCGCGGCTAGCACGGCGGGCAGCTTCCAGCCCAGCTGTTTCAGCCGGGTCATCAACCAGGCCACCACGACGGTTTCCTCGCCGAAGGCGTTGGCCGCCGACCACAGCAGCAGCACCGGTGCCTCCACCAGCGGGTGGGAAAACTCCGCGGGAACGACCACCTTGGACAGCCCGAGGTGCACCGCCGCGACGTACAGGGCCAGCCCCGGCAGGCCAATCAGCGCGGCCAGCCCCACCCCGCGCAGGCTGTCCCCGCTCGCGCTCACCGATGCCCGTCGCACCGGCGCCGGCCCCACCCGCAGCAGGTAGAGCGCCAGGGCGCCGTAGGCAAAGAGCACGCCGGCCGAGCACAGCTGCAGGCCGACGTCCAGCCACGCGATGGCGGACTGGGCGGAATTCAGCGTCACCGACTGCTCGGAAAGGGGCGCCGGATCCAGCAGCGAATCCAGCAGGCGCAGCAGCGAGCGCACGCCGGAGACACCAAAAGACAGCGACAGGACGATGATGACCTCGGCCACCAGCGCGCGCCTGGCGGTGACCGCGGGCGTCAGGGCTGCCGGCCTCATGCGTGGAGGAGGTGGGCTAGGGCGAGGAGTTCGGCATCGGCGAGCGTGATGCCGCCCAGCTGCACGCCGACGGGCGGGTGGTCGGGCACCTCCCAGGGCAGGCTAATCGCCGGTAGGTGCGCGACGTTAAACAGCGAACCCCACGGTGACCAGCGGGTCTGCTCCGCGAAATTCTCCGCGTGCGGCAGGCGGTTAAACGCGCCGATGCGCGGCGGATCGAAGGCCAGCATGGGCGTGAGCAGGGCATCGACGGCCCAGTAGCCGGACAAAATCTGCGGCAGGTGGGCGGCGTGCTGGTGGGCGCGGTCGACCTCCGCGTCGCTGAAGCCGCGCCCCAGCTGGCGGACCCACTCGGCGTAGCCCTCCTGCGGGCCTAGGCCCGCCATCCGGGAGGAGAAGATGCGGGTGAAGGCGGCGAAGGTCTCTTCCGAATGCGGGTAGGGCGAGACCTCGATGACCTCAAATCCGGCCGCCTTGAGCACCGCGGCGGCCTCCGCGACCGCGCGCAGGATGTGGTCGGCCACCCGCACGCCGGCGAACAGCGGCTGGGTCAGCACGCCGATGCGCCACCGGCCGGGCGTTTTCAGCGGCAGATCGTGCAGCAGGGCGGTATCGGCGACCGAGCGGGTGATAAACCCGGGCACGCCCAGCTCCGTGCCGGACTGCTTGAAGCCGACGACCCCGCACGCGGCGGCCGGCACGCGGATAGACCCGCCGCCGTCGCTGGCCTGGGCCGCGCGCACCAGCCCGCGGGCGACCTGGATGGCCGCCCCGCCGGAGGACCCGCCCGGGATGCAGCCGGGGTAGCGGGGGTTGTCCGGGTGCGGCAGGTCCACCGGCTCCGTATCCACGCGCAGGCCCAGCTCGGGGGCGGCGGACTTGCCCACGATGTCAGCGCCGGCTGCTTCCAGCTCCGCGATGAACGGATCGGTCTCGGTGGCCAGGTAGGTGCGCTTCGCCGAGCCCAGCGTTGTGGGCATCCCGGCTACGTCGTTGAGATCCTTCGCGCTGAGCACCCAGCCGCTCAACCGGCCGGGCCGCGGCGGGCCGGGGTGGGCCAGCCGCTCGTGGTCGATAAAGCTGAAGCCGTGCTCGCGGGGGCCGAGCCCGGCCAAATCCGCAGCCAATTGCGCGTGGGAGAATTCCATAGGTCTACAGCCTAACCGGCTAGGCTAGAGCGCATGACGATGAAGGTTGCATTCCTAGGCCCGGCAGGTACCTTTACCGAGGCCGCGCTGGACGAGCTTACGGCCGGCAGCGACGTCGAGCCCGTCGCCGTCGATTCCCCTCACGCCGCCTGCGCCCTCGTGCGCGCCGGCGGGGCCGAGCGGGCCTGCGTGGCCATCGAGAACTCCGTGGACGGCGCGGTGACCGCGACCTTCGACGCCGTCGTCGAGGGCTCCCCGCTGCAAATCTACCGCGAGGTCGACATCCCGGTGGTATTTTCCATCGTGACCCGCCCCGGGGTGGAGCTGGCCGCGTGCCGCACGTTCAGCACCCACCCGGTGGCCTACCAGCAGGTGCGCGGCTGGCTGCGCGAGCACCTGCCGGGCGCGGGCTTTCAGTCCGCGAGCTCGAACGCGGCGGCGGCGCAGGCCGTGGCCGCAGGCGACGTCGATTGCGCGGCCGTGCCCGCCCGGGCCGCCGAGCTTTTCGGCCTGCACACCCACGCCGCCGGGGTCGCGGACGTGGCCGGGGCCGCTACCCGCTTCGTGCTGGTCGGACCGCCGGGGCGGCCGGCCCCGCGCACCGGGCACGACCGGACCAGCGTCATTTTCACCCTGCCCAACCAGCCCGGCACCCTGGTCGGCGCCCTGCAGGAGTTCGCGCACCGCGGGGTGGACATGACGCGTATCGAGTCGCGGCCGACCCGCCGGAAGATGGGCACCTACCGCTTCTACGTGGACCTGTATGGCCACATCGACGACCGCCCCGTCGCCGAGGCCCTGCGCGCGCTGTGGCTGCGCTGCGAGGAGATCGTATTCCTCGGCTCCTGGCCCGCCGGGCAGGCCGATGCCCCCGCGCCCACGATGCCGGATCTCGCCGCCGCCGATGCCTGGGTCCGCGCCCTGCAAACCGGCGAATAAGATCCTAAGGTAGGCAGGTATGAGCGGTCGAATCATCCTGCTTCGGCACGGCCAGACCTTATCTAATATCAACCGGCGCCTCGACACCCGCCCGCCGGGCGCTGAGCTGTCCGAACGCGGCCGCTACCAGGCCCAGGATGTCGGCCGGGAGCTGGCGGGCATCGTCGGCGCGGAGCGCCTGGGCCCGGTGTTTTGCTCCGTGGCGCTGCGCGCCCAGCAGACCGCGCAGCTGGCTATGCGCGCCTTCGAGGTGGAGGCCGGCCTGCCCGAGTTCTCCGTCGCCGTGGACGTGGTGCCCGGCCTGCACGAGATTTTCGTCGGCGACTTTGAAATGGACAACAGCGAGGACGCCCACCGCAGCTTCCAGGTCGCCCTGCGCGGCTGGATCGACGGCGATCCCGCGGCTTGCCTGCCCAGCGGCGAGACCTACCCCGACGTCGACGGCCGCTACCGCCCGGTCCTCGAAGCCCTGGCCGCCCAGCTTGCCGATGCCGAATCCGCAGGCGCCGACAAAGACGCCATCGTCGTCTCCCACGGCGCGGCCATCCGTGTGATGACTCGGCACGCCGCGGGCATCGATGCCGATTTCGCCTTCACCGGCTACCTGCCGAACTGTCGCTACACCGTCCTCGAGCCGCGCGGCGAGGACTTCGGCCACTGGACCGCCACCCAGTGGGCGGACACCGACCTAACCTAGCCCCAGCCGAGGCGGTGGAGGTCGTCTTCCTCAATGCCGAAATAGTGGCCCAGCTCGTGGAAAACGGTGACTTCCACCTCGTGGGCTAGCTCTTCCTCGCTGTGGCAGTAGTCTTGGAGCGCGCCGCGGTAGATGAAGATGGCGTCCGGCAGGAAGCCGGTGTGGTCGTGGGTGCGCTCGGTCAGGGCCACACCCTCGTAGAGGCCTAGGGTATAAGGGTCGTCCTCGTGGTAGTCGCGCACGAGGAAGACCAGGTTGCGCATGCGACGCGCGAATTCCTCGGGGATTTTATCTAGCGCGTCGTCGACTAGTTCGTCGAAGCGCTCCTCGCTGACGGCGTACATCTTTTACTGCTTTTACTGTGCCGGCGCGGGGGCGGCGGCGTCCTCGCGGCGCGGGTTGCGCTTGGGCTGTTCCTTGGGTGGTTGGCCATCGATGAGCATGGCGTCGCGGCCGTCGCGGGCGGAGCCGGTGATCTCCGAGAAGCCGGCCTGGTCATTGGGGTGCATCAGCGCGCAGTTGACCGAGGAGGTCCCGCCGTTCCAGGAGGTCTCCGAAATGGAGCCCCAGTACGGCTGCAGCGTGGACTGGTAGAGCGCCTCCTCGCTACCCAGGTACTCGATGGCGGCATCGGTGCAGGTCTTTTCGAGGAAGCTGTTCTGGTGCTCGTCGGCGGGGTAGGAGTCCGGGAACTCGGCCGACAGGTCCACGATTTGGGTGGTCTCCAGCTGGTGCGGAGCCGTGCAGTCGACGGTGTGCAGCACCTGGTTGTCGTCGATGTAGCGGCACTCGCCGGCCTTGGCGATGTTGGCCTGATCCACCTCGGCGACCTTGCCCTTGGTCTCCAGCGGGGTGCCTCGTTCGTCGGTGGTCTGCAGGCCGCAGAGCATGGTGCGGTCGCCGTTATCCCACGCGGCCTTCGGCGGCAGGATGGGGGCGATGGAAAAACGGCCGGACGGGTCGTACTGGCCGTCCAGGTATTGCAGCACGGTGCCGTGGCAGAGCTCCTCGCGCAGCTTGGCCTGGCGCTCGATGTCGGGGCGCGGGGCCGACTCGCCGAACTCGCTGGTGGGGTAGATGCTCAGGTCCTCGCGGGAGGCGACCTCGAAGCGGTGCTCGTCGCCGCAGTCAGTCTGCTCGAAGTTGGTGACCTCGCCGGAGCCGCTGAAGTCCCACGTCACGCAGGAGCCCTTGTCGGCGGTGGTAAAAGTTGGGGCAGGTCCTTCGGTTTCGGAACCGGCCTTGCCACCGGCCTCACCGTTGCCGGCCTGGGTAGCAGAGTCCCGGGAATTGCTCACGACCTCGTAGGAGCCCACGAAAACCGCCGCGATGAGCGCAGCACACAGCGCAATCTGGATGGCGGCGGCGGAACGCCAAGTCTTCACAGTGCTCATAAGGATTGCCAGTTTACCTTCCCGTTAAGGTTCGAGCGCACGGACCACGCGGGTGGTCAGCCGATAGCGGTCGGTGCGGTAGACCGAGGAACACCACTCGACGGGCTTATCCCGCGAGCGCGAGTGCCGGATGATGTGCAGCAGCGGGGTGCCGGGATCGACTTCGAGGAGGTCGGCGACCTCGGCATCGGCAGCAATAGCGGTGACGGTCTGGTCGGCCTCGGTGATGGGGACGTCGAAGTCGGTGTCGAGGATGTTGTAGACGGAGTTATAGACGTCGTTTTCCAGCAGGTTGGGCACGTAGGCCGCGTTGTACCAACCGTCGTCGATGGAATAGGGCTCGCTGTCGCCCAGGCGCAGGCGGCGCAGGTGGGTGTGCGGCACGTTTGGTTCGGTGCCGAAGAACTTGGCGACCTCCTCGGGGGCGGCGGTGCGCCCCGACAAGAGGATCTTCGACGAGGCCTTCACGTCCTGGGCGCCCATCTCGTCCGAAAACGACGCCAGGTGTAGTCGGGAGACCAGCGGGTTGGGGGCGACGAAAGTGCCCTTGCCGCGGACGCGGCGCAGCCGGCCGGCGGCTACCAGGTCGCCGATGGCCCGCCGCACCGTAATGCGGGAGACCCCGTAGGTCTCCTCGAGCAGGCGCTCGCCGGGGAGCAAATCCCCCGGTTTCAGCGTGGTCCGGCAGACCTCGTCCAGGATGTCGCGCAGCTGCGCGTGCTTGGGGATGGGCCCGTCCACGATGTCCCGCGGCGGCAGGTGCGGATGGCTGGTCATAATCCCCATGCTAGAGCTCTGGTTATGACCACCGCAAGCAAATGGGATTGTAGTGCCCAGTTGACCGTACAAACCATAGGGCCGTGGGGTAGGATCAAATTCGTGATTGATCTAAAATTCCTCCGCGAAAACCCAGACGTCGTCCGTGCCTCTCAGGTCACCCGAGGTGAGGATCCCGCGCTTGTCGATGCCCTTCTGGCCGCCGACGAGCGCCGCCGCACCGCCATCTCCCAGGCCGATGACCTGCGCTCCGAGCAGAAGGCCTTCGGCAAGAAGATTGGCCAGGCTTCCCCGGAGGAGCGCTCCGCGCTGCTGGAAGGCTCCAACGAGCTCAAGGCTAAAGTCAAGGCCGCAGAAGACGAGCAGAAGGCGGCTGAGGAGAAGGTCAACGAGCTGCAGTACCAACTGTCCAACGTCGTCGAGGGCGCTCCCGCCGGCGGCGAGGACGACTTCGTGGTGCTCGAGCACGTCGGCGAGGTCCCGACCTTCGATTTCGAGCCCAAGGATCACCTGGACCTGGGCGAGTCCCTCGGGCTCATCGACACCACCCGCGGCACCAAGGTCGGCGGCGCCCGCTTCTACTACCTCACCGGCGACGGCGCCTTCCTGCAGCTGGGCATGATGATGCTGGCGGCCCAGAAGGCTCGCGAGCACGGCTTCCAGCTGATGATCCCGCCGGTTCTGGTCCGCCCCGAAATCATGGCCGGCACCGGCTTTTTGGGCGCGCACTCGGACGAGATCTACTACCTCGAACGCGACGATCTCTACCTGGTCGGCACCTCCGAGGTGGCCCTGGCCGGCTACCACAAGGACGAGATCATCGACCTTTCCGACGGCCCCATCCGCTACGCCGGCTGGTCCTCCTGCTTCCGCCGCGAGGCCGGCTCCTACGGCAAGGACACCCGCGGCATCCTGCGAGTGCACCAGTTCGACAAGCTGGAGATGTTCGTCTACTGCAAGCCGGAAGAGGCTGAGCAGCAGCACCAGAAGCTGTTGAACATGGAGCGCGAGATGCTCGCGGCCGTCGAGGTGCCCTACCGCATCATCGACGTCGCCGGCGGCGACCTGGGCTCCTCGGCCGCCCGCAAGTTCGACACCGAGGCCTGGATCCCCACCCAGGACACCTTCCGCGAGCTGACCTCAACCTCGAACTGCACCACCTTCCAGGGCCGTCGTCTGCAGACCCGTTACCGCGACGACAGTGGTAAGGCCCGCATCGCCGCGACGTTGAACGGCACGCTGGCTACCACCCGCTGGCTCGTGGCCATCCTGGAAAACCACCAGCAGGCCGACGGCTCCGTCGTCGTGCCCGAGGCCCTGCGTCCGTTTGTGGGCAAGGACGTTCTCGAGCCCAAGAAGTAAAGTCCCGGAAAGACGCCACCCGATGACCAAGTATGAGCTGCGCTCCGGGCTGTTCCGGATCCCGGAAGGCACCGAGCACACGCGGCTGCACACCGAAGCCGCCGAGGCGATCTATCAGGGCATCGTCAGCCTGGCCCGCCGCGTCTTGCACTGGCAGGGCGTGGTCACCACCGTGGAGGGGGTGGAAAACATCCCGGCCTACGGCGGCGCCCTGCTGGCGATGAACCACACCGGCTACTACGACTTTCTCTTCGGTTCCATGCCGGCCCACCTGCGCGGCCGCCGCCTGGTGCGGTTTATGGCGAAGAAGGAAATCTTTGACGTACCCGTCGTGGGGCGTTTCATGTGCGGGATGAAGCACGTTCCCGTCGACCGCGCCCGCGGTGCCGGCGCCGTCGATGCTGCCGTCGAGCACCTCAACGCCGGACACCTGGTCGGCATCTTCCCGGAGGCAACCATCTCGCGCTCGTTCGAGCTCAAGGAGTTCAAAAACGGCGCGGCCCGCATCGCCGCGGCCGCCGAGGTCCCGCTGATCCCGATGATCTGCTGGGGCTCCCAGCGCATCTGGACCAAGGGCGGGAAAAAGAACCTGGGCCGCAACCACCTGCCGGTGCACGTAAAGGTTGGCGCGCCCATCGAGCTCACCGGCGACGTCGCCGCCGACATGGAGCGGCTCAAATCCGCCATGCAGGCCCTGCTGGACCAGGTGCGCGCGGACTACGACCGCGACCACGGCCCCTTCGAGGACGGCCTGGCGTGGCGTCCGGCCGCTAACGGCGGGGTGGCGCCCACCCTGGCCGAAGCCGACCGCATGGACGCCGCGGATAAGGCCGAAAAGGCCCGCAAGCGCAAGAAGAAGGCCGAGCGCAAAACCGCCAAGGAGTTGCGCAAGGCCGACGACAAGCTGGCCAAGAAAGCCAACCGGCAGCTGCGTCGGCTGTCCCGCCTGGGCCGCAAGGAACAGGTCTAGTAGTGGTCTCCGCCCCGCGTTTTATCGCCAGCGACATTGACGGCACCTTCATCGATCCCGCGCACCGGGTGGCTGCCCGCACCCGCGACGTCGTGGTCCGAGCCATCGAGTCCGGCGCCCACTTCGCCTTGGCCACCGGCCGGCCCTACCGCTGGATAGCGCCGGTCCTCGAGCAGCTGCCCGTCCGGCCGTTGTGCGTGACCTCCAACGGTGCGGTGGTTTATGACTCCCTGGCCGACCGCGTCGTGCGCGCCGAGCAGTTGTCGCCGGCGGTGATGGCGGGCATCGTCGAGCGCGCCGAGGAGGTGTTGGGGTCTATCGCCGTGGCCGCCGAGCGCGCCGGGACCTCGGCGGCCGACCCGACCGAGGACATGTACGTCGTCGACGCCCCGTTTGCCGCCCGCACCGACTACCCCGGCTTCGGTGTGGCCGACCGCGCCGAGGTCGTCGCCGAGCCCGCGGTCAAGCTCATCGTCCGCAACCTGAATATGACCTCGTCGCAGATGTACGCCCGCCTGGCCCCGCTCGTTGATGCCACCGACGCCCACGTCACCTATTCCATGCCCGATGGGCTCCTCGAGATCGCTGCCCCCGGCGTGACCAAGGAACGCGGCGTGTCCTACCTGGCCGAACACTACGGAGTGGCGGCCAGCGAGGTCATCGCTTTCGGGGACATGCCCAACGACATCGAGATGCTGCGCTGGGCCGGCTGCGGGGTGGCTATGGGTAACGCGCACGACGACGTCAAGGAAGCCGCCGACATCGTTACCAAAACCAACGGTCAGGCGGGTGTTGCCCAGGTTCTGGAAAGGTGGTTCTAGCCCGTGACGTATATCGCCGCCATCGACCAGGGGACCACCTCCACCCGGTGCGTCATCGTGGATGCTAACGGCAAAATTTGTGGGTCGGCGCAGTATGAGCATCGGCAGCTGATGCCCCAGCAGGGCTGGGTCGAGCACGACGCCCGGGAGATCTGGCGAAACACGCGCCGGGCGGTCTCGGCGGCGATGGTCGACGTCGACATCGCCGCCAGCGACATCGATGCCCTGGGGATTACCAACCAGCGCGAAACCGCCGTGGTCTGGGAGAAGGAGACCGGGCAGCCCATCTACCGGGCCATCGTCTGGCAGGACACCCGCACCGCCAACCGTTTCGACGAGCCCGACAAGTGGCTGCGCAAGACCGGCGTGCTGGCCAATTCGTATCCGGCCGGGCCGAAGATCGCGTGGATCCTGGACCACGTCGACCGGGCGCGCGAGCGGGCTGAGGCGGGCGAGCTGTTGGCCGGGACCATCGATAGTTGGTTGTTGTGGAACCTGACCGCCGGACGCGTGCACGCGACCGACGTGACCAACGCCTCGCGCACGCTGCTGATGGATTTGGACACCCTGGACTGGGACGACGAGCTGTGCGAGGCCATCGGGGTGCCGCGGTGCATCCTGCCCGAAATTCGGGCCTCCATCGGGGATTTCGGCACCGTTCGCCACCGGGGCACGCTCATGGACGTGCCCATTACGGGTGTGCTGGGAGACCAGCAATCCGCTCTGTTCGGGCAGGCCGGGTTTTCCGCCGGGCACGCCAAAAACACCTACGGGACTGGACTATTTTTGCTGCTCAACACCGGCGCGGAGCGAAAATACTCCCAGCATGGCATGCTGACCACCGTGGCCTACCAGTGCGCGGGCAGCGACCCAGTCTACGCGCTGGAGGGTTCGGTCGCCGTGGGCGGCTCGCTCATCCAGTGGCTACGGGACCAGCTGGGGATCATCCCGGACGCGGCCAGCTCGGAGGAGATCGCGGCCGACGACAACGGCGGGGTCTACATCGTGCCGGCGTTTTCGGGGCTGTTCGCGCCGCGTTGGCGCCCCGATGCCCGCGGCGTCATCGTGGGGCTCACCCGTTTTGCCGACCGGACCCACATCACCCGCGCCGCCCTGGAGGCGACGTGTTTCCAGACGCGCGAGGTAGTCGAGGCGATGGTGCAGGACGCCGGGGTCGCCATCGAGGAGCTGCGCGTCGACGGCGGGATGGTGGAAAACGAGCTGCTCATGCAGTTGCAGTCCGATATCCTCGGCGCGACCGTGGTGCGGCCGCAGGAAATCGAGACCACCGCGCTGGGCGCCGCCTTCGCCGCCGGCCTGGGCTGCGGGACGTGGTCCAGCCTGGGCGAACTCGAATCGCTGGTGCGCGTGGATACCTGCTGGGAGCCGCAGATGGAGGCCGGCACCCGCGACCAGCTCTTTTCCCGCTGGAACGATGCCGTCGAGCGCACCCTGGACTGGGAGGACTAGCCGTTCCGGTTGCGGGGTGGTGGGGGCTGCCTTAGTGTGTGGGGCATGAGATCGGGGGATTGTTTTTCTAGGTTCGTGGCTGCCGTGACCCAGCCTGGCATTGAGATCGTGGAGGGTGCTTGGCACGCCGACTGGGATGCCGAGCGCGCGGCCGCTGGCTCCGGTCGTGACGAGCTGGAGCGTCTCTTCGACTTGGCTGGGGTGTTTTTCGGCCCGGTCAGGCAGGCCCGTCGCCAGCGTCGGGTGCGCGCGAATGCCGCCCGCCACGGCCACTGCCTGCCCGTGCTCGACGTGTTGCGTGGGGTACTGCGGCGGGTGAAAAACACAAACGATGCCTGGCGCATCATGGAGGAGTTGTCTGCCCAGCCGGTTGATGCCAAGGCAATGGCCGCCACGGCCCGCCGCAAAATTCAGGAGGCCCGGCCTGCCCTGACGCCGCAGCCGGGGGTGATCTACCGCCGTTCGGCGGAGGGGTTGTGGTCGATGCGTCTTATCGCCGATGCTGGCCTCGTCGCCGATATCAAAGCTCAAGTTCGCACTGTCGAGGATGCGCGCGCGGTTTTCACCAGCGGTGACGGGGAAGGTGCCGGGGCCGGTGATGGTGTCGGTGCCGGCGGTAGGTGCCGCGGCGGGGTGCGTGCGTTGGTTACTACTAATGTGGTGCTCAACCTCAAGGATTTCGGGCACTTGGTTGGTGGCAAGGATGCCGCGGATATTACCGTGCAGCTGACCAACGGCGCGGTGATTAGTGGTGCGGAGTTGGTGACTCGGGCGTTTGAGCAGGTTGGCTACGTTGGGGTTTTCGATCCGGTGGTCGGCCCGGTTAATTGTTACCGGGATGTGCGTTTGGCCTCGTGGAAGCAGCGGCGCTTGGCGTTGATGGAGCATCCGGTGTGTGCGTGGCCGGAGTGTTTGGCTGGTGCGGATGAGTGCCAGGTTCATCATTTGGAGTCGTGGGACTCGGGTGGTCCGACGAACGCGGCGAACCTGGCGACGTTGTGCCCGCACCATAACGGTGCCAATGAGGATGGGCCGGGCCCGGCGCAGGCTAGGGGCCGGATGGCTAGGGTCGGCGGCCGGGTGGTGTGGATACCACCTGAACGTGTGCCGGCCTAGTCCGCCGGCGGCCGATCTGGTGGCAGACACGCAGCAAACACCAGGAACACGCGAATAGGCGTCCACGGTTGAAAACCGTGAACGCCCATTCGGCGTGCCTACTCGGCGCGCCTAGGTCGGCCACCGGGATCGCGCACCTGGATGGTGCAGCAAGGTGTGCGTACCTAGGTAGCGTCTTTGCCGGAGGTTAGTCGTTGGTGTGGAGCTGAACCTGCTGGGTATCCGGGTCGTAGGTGATGTAGCCGCCTTCGAAGTCGACGCGGACGGCCTTGCCACCGACGGAGTATTGGTTCGTGGTCGGCATGCCCAACTGCTGAGCGTTGGCACCCTCGGCCCAGGCCTTGGCGATTTCGCCTACCAGGGCATAAGCCTGCGAGTTATCGCCCGAGGAGAGCACGACGCCGTTCTCGAAGAGCTGGTAGAACGTATCCTGCTCCAGCACCTCGAGTCCGCCCTGCGGCAGGCCCAGCAGAGGACCGAAGGCGTTGAGGATGGAACCCCACGACTGCTGAAGCGCCGGGTCGCCCAAGAAGCTGACGACCTTCGAGATGATCTCGGGCACCTGCCCCAGGGTCAGGCCCTCGACCACTTCCTGGTCCTTGTCTGGCACCGTCAGGGCGCCGGAGGTAATCGCTAGGCCGGCGACGGCGGCGGCGATGGTGGCGGCGGCCTGGATGTCGCCGGTCGACATTGAGGACCCGCCCACAGAGAACTCGAGCGGCGCACCAGTATCGCCCGTGCCTGCGTTTCCACCGTTACCGGAACCACCGGCATTGCCAGAATTACCGGAATTGCCGGGATTGTCGGTGGACGGGGCGGGCGTCGACGGCTGGTAACTACCGCCGCTCTTGACGGCCTCATACTTCTTGTGCGCGTTGGAGCGGATTTGGTTCCAGTACTTGTTCGTCCGGTCACCCGGGCACGAGGTGTAGTGCAGATCGTTGTGGCCGTGGAAGGCGGGCACGTTGGCGGTGGTGCCGGCGGTGAACTTGGAGCCGCTGAAGCCGCCGGAGTACAGGCCGACGGATTCGCCGGCCGGATCGAAACCGGAGATGGCGGCCTTCCAGCCGGCGATCTCGGAGACGGAATTAAGCATCGGCTGGGTGGGCTCGGTGGTCGAGTAGTTGCCGATCATCGAAATTCCCCAGGTATTCGAGTTGAAGCCGCCGACATGGGCACCCTGGACGGCTTTGTCCAGCCCGCCGTAGCGGCCCTCGTAGATGGTGCCGTACTTGTCGACCAGCGCGTTGTATCCGATGTCGCACCAGCCCAGCGTCTGGGCGTGGTAGCTGAAGATGCCGCGGACCTGGGCGGCTGCCTGGGCACGTGTGTAGTTGTTGCTACCCGCGGTGTGGTGCAGGGTCAGCGCCTTGACGCGATCGTCGTAGGTCGGGCCCTGGCAGCGAATGCCTTCATTGGCACCCCAGCCGGCGCGGGAAACTACCTGCGGCGCCCCGTTGGAGGCGAAGGCAGTCGGCTCGATGCCGCCTTCCTGCGCGTTGCCGTCGATGAAGACGGCGTTTAGATCTGCGGCATCGATGCCCGCGGACTGGTCAATCGTCTCGGCGACGGGAGCGATATCGCCGTAGTTGGTCGGCAGCGGGTTCGTGGTTTTCTTGGCCGAGGCCGCAGGGGAGTTGTCCGCGTCGTTCTCCGCGGACGGGGCGGGGTTGGCCTGGCCGCCGGCCTCGGCGACTTCCTCTTCGGACGGGGCGCCGAGGTCGACGTTGCCGACGGAGACCTGGACGGCCTTGGTCTCACCGATGAAGATGAGCTCTGTGCCGTTGGTGCCGCCGGTCTCGATGCCCAGTGGCTCGGTGTCGTACCACTCGCCCCAGGTGCCGTCGGCAAGCTGCGGGCGCACGAAGGCCGCGAGATCCTTGTCGCCGCCTTCCCAAGTCAGTGCGAACTGGGAGAAGGGCTTGTCCTGGTGGAATTCCTTTACGGCGCGGGGGCCACCCTCGCCGCCCTGGGCGGCGATGGCCGGGTCGTCGACGACGACGGTCTCACCGTCGCCGAAGTTCGCCTGGCTGGTGGTGGTCTCGATGGGCCCGCTACCCGCAGATTGGGTATTCAGGATGTCGTTGCCGGCGAAAACTGCGGCGGCAACCACAGACACCGAAGCGATGATGGCCACCACCGGGGTGGCCCACTTCGACTGCGTGGGGACAAGTCGACGTCGTAGTTGCACTGGTAATTCTCCCTAAAATTGTGGTGCCTGCCGGGCTTAGGGGTGGCGGCAAGCATCAGTCAGATCTGAGTCCGCAGTAAAGCATAGTAAACAATTGAGAAAAATGATACCCGAGTAACCAATGTGACGAGAGGGAACAGTGTGGCGCGCCGTTTTCCCGTGTGGCAGACCTGCCGGGCCGGCGAGGCTCCCTTAGGCTAGGAGGCATGACTGACTATGACCTCATTATCGTTGGATCCGGCTTCTTTGGCCTGACAATCGCGGAACGGGCGGCCTCGCAGCTGGGCAAGAAAGTGCTCATCGTCGAGCGCCGCAACCACCTGGGCGGCAACGCCTACTCGGAGCGGGAGCCGGAAACCGGCATCGAGGTGCATAAGTACGGCGCCCACCTGTTCCACACCTCCAACAAGCGCGTGTGGGACTACGTCAACCAGTTCACCGACTTCACCGACTACCAGCACCGCGTGTTCGCCATGCACGACGGCACCGCCTACCAGTTCCCGATGGGCCTGGGCCTTATCAACCAGTTCTTCGGCCGCTACTACAGCCCCGACGAGGCCCGCCAGCTCATCCAGGACCAAGCCGGCGAGTTCGACCCGAAGGAGGCCAAGAACCTGGAGGAGAAGGCGATTTCGCTCATCGGCCGCCCGCTGTATGAGGCCTTCATCAAGAACTACACCGCCAAGCAATGGCAGACCGACCCGAAGAACCTGCCGGCGGCGAATATCACGCGCCTGCCGGTGCGCTACACCTTCAACAACCGCTACTTCAACGACACCTACGAGGGCCTGCCGGTCGAGGGGTACACCGCCTGGCTGGAGAACATGGCCACCCACGAGCTCATCGAGGTTCGCCTGGACACCGACTGGTTCGACGTGCGCGACGAGTTGCGCGCGGCCAACCCGGACGCGCCGGTGGTCTACACCGGCCCGCTGGACCGCTACTTCGACTACGTCGAGGGCGATCTGGGCTGGCGCACTCTGGACTTCGACATGGAAGTCCTGAACACCGGCGACTTCCAGGGCACCCCGGTGATGAACTACAACGATGCCGACGTGGACTACACCCGCATCCACGAGTTCCGTCACTTCCACCCCGAGCGCGGCGATGCCTACCCCAAGGACAAGACCGTCATCATGAAGGAATACTCGCGCTTTGCCGACAAGGGCGACGAGCCCTACTACCCGATCAACACCCCCGAGGATCGGAGCAAGCTGGAGGCCTACCGCAAGCTCGCCGCGGCCGAGGCCCGCGAGAACAAGGTGCTCTTCGGCGGGCGCCTAGGCACCTACCAGTACCTGGACATGCACATGGCTATCGGCTCGGCGCTGTCGATGTTCGACAATAAAATCGCGCCCTACTTCAACGACGGCAAGCCGTTGGAGCAGGAGCGCGGCCACTAGGAAACTAGCGGGTTTTACAGGGCGGGGGACTGGCCGGCATCGTCCTGCCCGCTGACGCGGTAGAGGTGCTCGTTGACGAATTCGCCCACACCCCAGCGGGCCAGCTCGCGGCCGTAGCCGGAGCGGTTGATGCCGCCGAAGGGCAGGCCCGCGGCGGTCACGGCGTGCTCGTTGACGAAGGTCATGCCGTCGTTGAGGCGGGCGGCCACGGCGCTGGCCTGCTCCAGGTCGGTGGACCATACGGAGCTGGACAGGCCGTAGTCGGAGTCGTTGGCAATCGCGATGGCCTCCTCGACGTCGCGGGCCTTATAAATGACGGCGACGGGGCCGAAGATCTCGTTGCAGCCGATGTCGGCGTGGCGGTCGACGTCGGTCAGCAGGGTCGGCTCCATGTAGGCTCCGTCGCGGTCGACCTTGCCGCCGCCCACGCAGACGGTGGCGGTGCCGTCGGCGGTGGCCTTTTCCAGCCGCTCGACGATCTCGTCGCGGGCGCCGATGGAGCTCAGCGGCCCGATGTCGGCGCCATCGTCGTCGTAAGGCCCGACGGTCATGGCGCCGATCTTGTCGGTCAGGTACTCGACGGCGTGGTCGTAGAAGTCCTCCAGCACGATGAGCCGCTTCGGCGCGTTGCAGGCCTGGCCGGTGTTGTACATGCGGATGAGGGCGAACTGGTCGAGGACCCAGTCGAGGTTGGCATCGTCAAGCACGAGGAACGGGTCGTTGCCGCCGAGCTCGAGGACGGACTTCTTGTAGTTCTCGCCGGCGGTCTTGGCTACGGCGGCGCCGGCGGCCTCGGAACCGGTCAGGGATACGCCCTTGATGCGGTCGTCGGCGACAAACGCGTCCATCTGGGACCCGGAGGCATAGACGTTGAGGTAGACGTCCTGCGGCAGTCCGGCCTCCTCGAGCAGGTCCTGGCAGGCCTGGGAGGACAGCGGGCAGATGGAGGCGTGCTTGAGCACGATGGTGTTGCCCAGCAGCAGGTTCGGCGCGGCAAAGCGCGCGACCTGGTAGTAGGGGAAGTTCCACGGCATGATGCCCAGCAGCGGGCCCAGCGGCTCCTTGCGCACGAAGGTGTGGTTGGCGCCCTGGGCCGGCAGGTGCTCGTCGGCGAGCAGCTCGTGGGCGTGCTCGGCGTACCAGCGGTAGATATCCGCCACGATCTGGATCTCGGCCTTGGCCCAGCGGGTCAGCTTGCCCATCTCGCGGCCGATGTGTTCGGCCAGCTTATCGATGCGTTCTTCGTACAGGTCCGCAGTCCGTGCCAGGATGGCGGCACGCTCGTCGATGCTGGTCGTGCGCCACTTGTTAAAAGCGGCGGTGGAGCGGTCGAGGATGTCGTCGCGGGCGGCATCATCGAGGCGGGGGAATTCTTCTTCGGAACGTCCGGTGTTCGGGTTCTCTAATGCAAAAGTGCTCATAGTGCCCTGTATAGCGCGGGCTGCGGGCTTCTTCAAGGGGGCTAGGATGGGAGCATGGATGCGATTAATCACCCTCCCGTCAACGGCGAAGACAAGCCGGTGGTGCCCGTCTTCTTCGTCTCGGATTCGACGGGTATCACCTCGGAGGCCATGGGAAACGCGCTGCTCGTGCAGTTCCCGCACCTGACTTTTGCGCGCACCACGGTGCCGTTTCTGGGCAGCTTGGAGGCCGCCCGGGAGCTGGTAGCCCGGCTGGATAGGCAGGTCGCGGCCGGGCGCACCCCGCTGGTCTTTTCCACCGCGGTCGACGACGAGATCCGCGACTGCATTTTGAGCTCGAAGGCGACGGTCATCGACCTGCTGAGCGCCTACCTGGGCAGCGTCGAGCGGGCGCTGGGCACGACCAGCGTGCGCCGGGCCAAGCAGCTGCACACCTTGGCCGATAGCCAGCGCTACAACAGCCGCATGCAGGCCATCGAATTCGCCATCGAGCACGACGACGGGCAGTCCCTGCGCGCGCTGGAGCAGGCCGACATCATCCTGCTGGCGCCGTCGCGCTGCGGCAAGACCCCGACGTCGATGTACCTGGCGCTGCAACACGGCCTGTTCGCGGCGAACTACCCCCTGGTGGACGAGGACTTCGAGTCGACCGCCTTGCCGCGCCCGGTGCGTAAGTACCAGGATCGGCTGTTTGGGATCGTCACCAGCACGGAGCGCCTGTGCCAGGTGCGCAACGAGCGCCGGCCTAATTCGCGCTACGCCTCCCGTCAGCAGGTCAGCTTCGAGTTGCGCGGCGCGAAGGCGATGATGAAGGCCAATGGGATTCCTTACGTGGATTCTTCGACCAAATCCGTCGAAGAGATGTCTGCGATGATTCTTCAGTACCTATCCATAACGAGCGGTCGCTAGTGTGACTTTTGCCCCCGCGATTTCCGCCCGCGCAGGCCCACCCAGCGACTACAATGCTTGCCATCACTTACCCCGTTTAATACTAAGGATGCCTGAATATGAGCGATAATATTCGCTGGTTCTCCGAACTCGGAATGAACGACGTCGAGCAAGTGGGCGGCAAGAATGCCTCCCTGGGAGAGATGGTCTCCAACCTCGCCCGCCTCAACGTCAACGTCCCCGACGGATTTGCCACCACGGCCGACGCCTACCGCGCCTTCCTGACGGAAACACACCTGGACGAGCGGATCTCTAAGCTGCTCGAGGGGCTGGACACGGAGGATACGCGCCAGCTGGAGGCCGCCGGCAAGGCGATCCGCGCGGAGATTCTGGAGACGCCGCTGCCGGAGGGCATCGAGAGTGATATCCGCGCTGCCTACGACAAGCTGGCCGCCGAGTCCGGCGATAAGGCCAGCTTCGCGGTGCGCTCCTCGGCTACGGCGGAGGACCTGCCGGAGGCCAGCTTCGCGGGCCAGCAGGAGACCTTCCTGAACATCCAGGGCATCGACGCGGTCCTGGTGGCCATCCGCGAGGTCTTCGCCAGCCTCTACAACGACCGCGCGATCGCCTACCGCGTCCACCACGGCTTCGACCACGATGCGGTCGCCCTGAGCGCGGGCGTGCAGAAGATGGTGCGCTCCGACATCGGTAGCTCCGGCGTCATGTTCACCATGGACACCGAGTCCGGCTTCGACCAGGTCGTCTTCGTCACCAGCGCTTACGGCCTGGGCGAGGGCGTGGTCCAGGGCGCGGTTAACCCGGACGAGTTCTACGCCTACAAGCCGGCTCTGCGCGACGGCAAGCGCGCGGTGATCTCCCGCTCGCTGGGCGCAAAGGCGACCAAGATGGTCTACACCGACGACGCCAGCGTCGGCCGCACTACCGAGTTCGTGGACGCCCCGGAAGCCGACCGCGCGTGCTTCTCCCTGAAGGACGAGCAGGTAGAAGAGCTGGCCCGTCAGGCGCTCATCATCGAAGACCACTACGGCCGCCCGATGGACATCGAGTGGGGCCTGGACGGCGAGGACGGCCAGCTCTACATCCTGCAGGCCCGCCCGGAGACCGTGCAGTCCCGCCGCGGCTCGGTGCTGCAGAGCTTCAGTCTGCACAAGCGTGGCACCGTCGTGGCGGAGGGCCGCGCCATCGGGCAGAAGATCGGTGCCGGCAAGGTGCGCGTCTTCGACTCGCTGGAGCAGATGCACGGCTTCAACCCGGGCGAGGTCCTGGTCGCGGACATGACGGACCCGGACTGGGAGCCGATTATGAAGCGCGCCTCGGCGATTGTTACTAACCGCGGCGGCCGCACCTGCCATGCGGCGATCATCGCCCGCGAGCTGGGCATCCCGGCCGTCGTCGGCACTGGCGATGCCACCGAGGTCCTGGCCGAGGGCAGCGAGGTCACCGTCTCCTGTGCAGAGGGCGATACCGGCTACGTCTACGACGGCTCCCTGGACTTCGAGGTGACCGAGACCGACGTGGACCAGGTCCCGGAGATCGGGCCGAAGATCATGATGAACGTCGGCACGCCCGAGCAGGCCTTCGCCTTCTCCCGCCTGCCCAACGACGGCGTGGGCCTGGCGCGCCTGGAGTTTATCGTCAACCGACAGATCGGCATCCATCCGCGCGCGCTGCTGGACTACCCCAACCTAGACGAGGAGCTCAAGTCCGAGGTGGAGATTCTGACCGGCGCTTATGACTCGCCGCGCGACTTCTTCGTCCAGCGCGTGGCCGAGGGCGTGGCCACCATCGCGGCGGCGTTTGCCCCGAACCCGGTCATCCTGCGCATGTCCGACTTCAAGTCGAACGAGTACGCCAACCTGCTGGGCGGCAACCTCTACGAGCCGCACGAGGAAAACCCCATGCTTGGCTACCGCGGCGCCTCCCGGTACGTCTCCGAGGAGTTCGCGGAGTGCTTCGCCATGGAGTGCGAGGCGATGAAGATCGTGCGCGAGGAGATGGGGCTGGAAAACGTCAAGATCATGATCCCGTTCGTGCGCACACCCGATGAGGCGCGCCGGGTGACCGAGGCCCTGGCTGCCAACGGTCTGCGCCGCGGCGAGAACGGCCTGGAGCTCATCATGATGTGCGAGGTCCCGTCGAACGCGCTTATCCCGGAGCAGTTCTTGGAGTATTTCGACGGCTTCTCCATCGGCTCGAACGACCTGACCCAGCTCACCCTCGGCCTGGACCGCGACTCGGGCGTGGTCTCCCACGACTTCGACGAGCGCAACCCGGCGGTCAAGGTGCTGCTGGGCCGGGCCATCGAGGCCTGTCGGAAGCAGGGCAAGTACGTCGGTATCTGCGGCCAGGGCCCCAGCGACCACTCGGACCTAGCGGACTGGCTGGTCGAGCAGGGGATTAGCTCGCTGTCCCTGAACCCGGATACCGTGGTTGATACCTGGCTGCGCCTGGCGGAAAAGGAGTAGCGCGTACGCGGCATCGAAAACGCCGTCGTTTCTTTGGGGAAGCGGCGGCGTTTTTGCTATCCGGCCCCCGCTAAACATTTGGTTTAGGCCCATCATTTACATTCGCCCAACGATCTGCTAAGGTTAACGGCAGGTTAACTTTGAGGGAATAGAAGGTTCACTCGAGTGGTTGAAGACAATGAGTCTTCGCCGGAATAACAGGAAATCAGGTGAATAGCGATGATGAACAACAACCGAGTTTTTGACACCCTGCGCAAGGATCTGCACGCAGCGTTCGGGCATGCGCACAGCGCCGCGGAGATTGATGCCAAGCTGGACGAGGTTATCGCCAAGCACTCCGCCCGTGCGGTTTTGGAAGAATTTGTCCCGGTCCTGGTCGAGCGGGAGGTCATGGAATACTTCGGCGAGCACCGCATCCACGTGCGTTTTGCCGCCGGTACCGACCACGCACTGGCGGAGGCCGCCGTGGAGCTGACCAAGAAGCACGCCGGCGACGCCCTGCTGGTGGACGCCGCCGTCTCCCACCCGGAAAACGAGGACGCCGGCCACATAAGCCATGTCCTGGCCGAGCGGGGCTTAAGCGAGGGCCAGCCGCGCCACTTTGATGATGCCCGCACGGTCGCCATGCCGGACTTCATTGTCTACCTGGGCCGCGACGTTCACCGCGACGAGGCGGGCAAGGACGTCAAGATCTGGGACATCCTGCCGGCCGAGACGGTCGAGCAGGCCCGGGAGCTGGCCGACGACCTGGAGGCCCGCGTGCTCTACATGCTGGGCAAGCTGGGTATCGATCCGGTAGACGAGAAGGTCGCCATCGACGCCTAGGGCACTCCTCGGGTACTCCTAGGACACTCCTAGGGCCCAACGGTGGCCAATCTTAGCCCCGCCGCCGCCCCGGTTTTCCCGGGGCGGCGGCGGGGCTTTTGTGCGCCTGACGGATCCGGGTGGGCGGCTGTGAATTCCGACCCATGACCGTGTGTGAGAACGTGCCGGACGGCTGGGGGCACTACCCTTACACGCTAGAAGAGTGTAAAAAACGTTTGGAGAAAAAGAAGCCATCGTGACTTACCCCCAGGAATTTGAAGCAGTGCAACGCGTCTTGCTGCCCAAGCGCGGCGAGCCGAACGACGTGCGCATGCTCTACCTTATTGAGTCTCCGCAGAACCGCCAGCGCCTGAGCTGGCACGACCGCACCACCCTGACCATCCCGGCCGGCGAGGAGGTCTCCTTCGAGACCTACTTCAACGCCTTCCCGGCGTCCTACTGGCGCCGCTGGTCGCAGCTGGACTCCATAGTCCTATCGCTGCACGTTAAGGGACAGGCGAACGTCTCGGTGTACCGCTCCAAGGAAAACGGGCAGCGCATCGGCGTGGCCAACCACCTGGTCGAGGACGGCGAGCACCACTTCGAGCTGCCGTTGAAGAACTTCGAGGACGGCGGCTGGCTGTGGTTCGACGTGACCGCCGAGACCGAGACCGAACTGTCCCAGGTCGCCTGGTGCGCCCCGCACGCCCCGGGCGAGCAGGTGCTGCCCGACGGCACCATCCAGCCGGCCGCGGACAAGCGCGTGGCCGTGGGCATCCCGACCTTCAACCGCCCGACCGACGCGGTGGCGGCACTGCAGGCGCTGGCCGAGGACCCGGTCGTCGACGGCATCATCGACTACGTGCTTATGCCGGACCAGGGCAACCAGCACCCAGCAGATGAGCCGGGCTACGACGTGGCCGTCGCCCACTTCGGCGAGCGCTTCCGCGAGTTCCGCCAGGGCAACCTGGGTGGCTCCGGCGGGTATTCTCGCATCATGTTCGAGGCCATCGAGAACACCGACTCGCCGTTCATCCTCTACATGGACGACGACATCGCCATCGAGCCGGACTCCATCCTGCGCGCGGTGCAGGCGGCCCGCTACGCGGCGCGCCCCATCATCGTCGGCGGACAGATGCTTAACCTGCAGGAGCGCAGCCAGCTGCGCACCACCGGCGAGCAGGTCAACAAGTCCGACTTCATGTGGGGCCCGGCCCCGCACGCGGTCTACGACCACGACTTCGCCAAGTACCCGCTCTCAGCTATTGGCGATGCCCAGTCGCACAAGGACCCCAACAAATACGACTCGCGCGCCCTGCACCGCCGCGTCGACGTGGAATACAACGGCTGGTGGATGTGCCTGTTCCCGCGCGTGGTGGCCGAAAAGATGGGCCAGCCGCTGCCGCTGTTTATCAAGTGGGACGACACCGAGTACTCCCTGCGCGCCGGGCGCGCCGGCTTCCCGACCGTAACCTGGCCGGGCGCGGCAATCTGGCACATGGCCTGGGCGGACAAGGACGACGCCATCGATTGGCAGGCCTATTTCCACCTGCGCAACCGCCTGATCGTGGCGGCCATCTACCACGACGGCGACCCGCGCGGTATCACCCGCTCCATCTTCAAGTCCACGCTCAAGCACACCATGTGTATGGAGTACTCCACCATGGCCATCCAGCTAGAGGCCATGCGAGACTTTCTGGCGGGCCCGGACCAGCTCTTCGACATCCTGGAGTCCTCCCTGCCGCGGATTAACAAAATCCGCTCGCAGTACTCCGACGCGCAGATCCTTCCCTCGGCTTCCGAGCTGCCGGCCCCGACGGGCGCGCCGGGCGTGCCGACCCGCAACATCGGCGGCCGCCTGGGCAAGATCAAGAAGCTGCCCTGGCTGTTCAAGAGCATCAAGCACCTGGCCAGCAAGGAAGACCCGGCCCACCACGCGGCCCCGCAGCTGAACCTGACGCCGGAGGAGGCGCGCTGGTTCACGCTGTCGCGCCTGGACTCGGCGACGGTCTCGACCGCCGGCGGCACCGGCGTGGCCTTCCGCAGGCGCGACCGCGAGCTGGCCCAAGACCTAGTCAAGCAGACCCGCGAGCTCCTCAAGGAGATTGAGGACAACTTCGACGAACTGCGTTCCACCTACCGCGCCGCCCTGCCGACGCTGACCAGCCGCGAATCCTGGAGGAAGATCTTTGAGTAGGATTTCAAAGCTCAACGATGCCGAGTCGCACGTCCTCCGGGCCATCCAGGACGTCGCCTTCGACGCGCCCGGCGTTGTGCCGACCGCGCGGGGCCTGAGCCACTTCGGCGAGCACGCGCTCGGCTGGATGGCGATGTCGGCGCTGGCGGCGGGCATCGATAAGCCCCGGCGCCGCCAGTGGGCCGGGGTGGGCGTGGCGGCCTTTGGTGCGCACGCGGCATCGGTAGCGATTAAGCGCGTGGTGCGCCGGCGCCGCCCGGACTACAGCTACGTGCGGGTCGGGGTGAACACACCCTCGCGCCTGTCCTTCCCGTCCTCGCACTCGACGTCGACCACCGCCTTCCTCGTGGCGGCCGCCCGCGTGACCGGCAACCGGAGCTTCTGGCTGGGCGTGCCGGTGATGATGGCTTCGCGTATGGTGCTGGGGGTGCATTATCCCTCTGACACTGCCGTGGGCGCCCTGCTGGGGGCCACCACGGCGCAGGTTGTAAGCCGGCTGGAAAGGAAAACCGCATGAGCGCCCATCCGCACGATGACGGCAACCAGAGCTTTTTTCACTCGGAGCCTCACACCTCCGGCGTAGACACGGGCCGGAAGCGCAAGCCGCCGAAGAACCTTGCCGACGGCATGGTCAAGGCCCTGCGCCCCAAGCAGTGGGTCAAAAACGTGCTCGTGCTGGCCGCCCCGGCCGCCGCGGGCGCGGACGCGCTGTTCCACGGCCGCGTGCTGCTGGACGTCCTGCTGGCCTTCCTGGTCTTTTGCATGGGCGCGTCTTCCATCTACCTCATCAACGACGCCCGCGACGTCGAGGCCGACCGCGCGCACCCGACCAAGCGCTTCCGGCCGATTGCCGCCGGCGTGCTGCCGGTGCAGTTGGCCTACGTCATGGCGGCGGTGCTCATCGTCGGCGCCATCGGTCTGTCGCTGCTGGCCACCGCCGGCGTGGAGCTGGCGCTGGTCATCGCGGTCTATATCGCGCTGCAGCTGGGCTACTGCTTCGGCTGGAAGCACATGCCGGTCATCGACATCGCGCTGGTCTCCTCCGGCTTTATGCTGCGTACGATGGCCGGCGGCGTCGCCGCCGGCATCGAGCTGTCCCAGTGGTTCCTGCTGGTCGCCGCGTTCGGTTCGCTGTTCATGGCCTCCGGCAAGCGCTACTCGGAGATCCTGCTGGCGGAGAGCACCGGCGCGAAGATCCGCAAGTCGCTGGAAGGCTATACACCTACCTACCTGCGCTTCGTGTGGACCCTGGCGGCCACGGCCGTGGTGATGTCTTACACCCTGTGGGGCTTCGAGCTCTCCAGCCAGGCCGAGGGTGTAGCTGGCATCTGGTACCAGGTCTCCATGGTGCCGTTTACCATCGCTATCCTGCGCTACGCCGCGGACGTCGACCGCGGACACGGCGGGGCGCCGGACGAGATCGCGCTGGAGGACCGCGTCCTGCAGATCCTGGCGCTGCTCTGGCTGGCTTGTATTGCCATGGCGGTCTACGTTTTCCCGATGATCTAATTTGGGGGCCAGCTGGTAGCCTGATCTGTTATGCAAAAAATCGGTAGTCCCCGCGCGGCGCAGATCTCGGTGGTCGCCAGCAGTGTAGCTATCGGGGCGATTACCTTCTTCGCGGCGTGGCAGCGCCGGTGGATGGCCGATGACGGCCTCATCGTGCTGCGCACCGTCCGCAACCTTCTGGCCGGCAACGGCCCGGTCTTCAACGCGGGGGAGCGCGTGGAGGCCAACACCTCCACGCTGTGGCAGTACCTGATCTACCTGGGTCGCCTGGTCACCGGCGCCCAGCTGGAGGCTATTGCCATGTGGCTGGCCATCTCCCTGTCCGTGGCTGCCCTGGTGGTCGGCACGTGGGCCACGGCCCAGGTGCACAACACCGGCGGGCGGCACGCCACCCGCGCGCTGGTCCTGCCCGCCGGCGCGTTGGTCTACCTGGCGCTGCCGCCGGCCCGGGACTTTTTCACCTCCGGCTTGGAGTGGGGCCTGTCCATCTTCTACCTGGCGGTGTTGTGGTGGCTGCTGACCCGCTGGGTGCGCGGGGCCAACCCCTACCTGGTGGCCTTCTGGGCTGGCCTGTCCTGGCTGGTGCGCCCGGAGTTGGCGCTCTACGGCGGGCTGACGGGCATCGTCCTGCTGGTGGCCCACCGCCGCCCGGCGCACTGGGCGGGCATCCTGGGCACGGCCCTGCCGCTGCCGTTGGCCTACCAGGTCTTCCGCATGGGCTACTACGGCCTGCTGACCCCGCACACGGCTGTGGCCAAGTCGGCTGCCGATGCCGCCTGGGGCGCCGGCGTCAACTACCTCGGCGACTTCGTGGGCCCCTACTGGCTCTGGCTGCCCCTGCTGGTGCTGGCAGCGCTGGCCGCCTACCAGTTCCGCGGCGACGCGCACTTTTCCGCGGTGCGCAGCCAGCCCGTCGTCGTGGCACTGATGGTCATCTGCGCGCTCATCCACCTGCTCTACGTGCTGCGCGTGGGCGGCGACTTCATGCACGGGCGCATGCTGCTGCTGCCGCTCTTCGCACTCCTGCTGCCGGTCTTCGTGCTGCCGGTGCGGGACTACTGGGCCGCCGCCGGCGTGGCCGGGATTGCGGTCTGGGCCGTGGTTATTGCCTGGCGCGGGCACCCGGTGGACTGGCAGGTCTACCAGGGGGAAATCTCCATCGTCGACGAGCGCGACTACTGGACTTATGCCACCAAGCGTCAGCTGGGGGACCCGCCGAAGGACGCGGAGGACTTCCAGAACATGCGCCTGCTGCGCGGCTTCGATGAAGCGATTAACGGCCTCGAGCGCGGCGACGCGCTGGCTATCCGCTACCTCGACGGCGACTCGATCGAGGATAATGCCTGGACGACCGCGGCGCGCGATGACAGCCGCAACGACCCGCCGACGCTGTATCTGATCAACATGGGTATGTCCTCGATGCATTCGCCGCTGAACGTGCGCGTGCTGGACAATATCGGGCTGGCCACACCGCTGGCGGCGCGGCAGCCGCGGATTGAGGACGGGCGGATCGGCCACGACAAGTCCCTGCCGCTGACTTGGCGGGCCGCGGATTCAGCGGTGGATATCGATGAGCTACCTGCGTGGTACGACAAGGACGAGGTCGCTAAGAACCGCCGGGCCCTCGAGCACCCGGATTTCCAGAAGCTTTTCGCGACCTATCGCGACCCGCTGGATGCGGAGCGGTTCTTCGAAAACATCAAGTTCTCCCTGACCGATGGGCGGACGCTGCAGTTTACAGACAATGCACAGGACTATCTTAGGTAGTGCCCAGGCAGCTGCCGAAATGAGACAAATTGACAGTAATCGTCTAGAATCTCAGGCGCTGTTATAAAATCGTGATTGTTAACGCAACTTTGCTTGCGATCGATACGTACTGAAGGAACCCTTCGGTAAAAACTGAAACAAAAGTACGAAAGCAAGGAGAGACATGACACTGACGTCTTTCGCGTCCCGCCGGGTCACCGCGGTGGTCGCGGCCATCCTCATGGTCGTCACCATGCTCACGGTGGCTGGCCCGCAGCGGGCAGAAGCCGCCCCGCGTGACTACCTGCGCGCCGACGCCACCGGCCACTGCGACTGGGACCGCGTGGGCTGGTGGGTCCAGCGCTGCGACGTCTGGTCCCAGTCCATGGGCCGCAATATCCCGGTCCAGATTCAGCCGGCCAAGCGTGGCGGCAACGCCGGCCTCTACCTGCTGGACGGCCTACGCGCGACCGACCGCACCAACGCCTGGGTCAACGACGTGAACGCGGCTGCCACCTACGAGCCGCACAACATCACCCTGGTCATGCCGGTCGGCGGCGAGTCCTCCTTCTACGCCGACTGGGAAGGCCCGGCCACCTATGACCTGACCAACCCGGTCAACTACAAGTGGGAGACCTTCCTGACCCAGGAGCTCCCCGGCTACCTGGAGCGCAACTTCGGCGTTGCCCGCAACAACAACTCCATCGCGGGCCTGTCCATGGGCGCTACCTCGGCCATGGTCCTGGCCAGCAAGCACCCGAACCAGTTCCGTCAGGCCATGTCCTTCTCCGGCTACCTGACCACCACGCTGCCGGGCGCCCAGACCTTCATGCGCCTGGCCATGCTGGACGCCGGCGGGTTCAACATCAACGCCATGTACGGCACCCTGATCAGCCCGCGCCGCTTTGAGAACGACCCGTTCCACCTGACCTCCGGCCTGCGCGGCAAGGACGTCTACGTCTCCGCCGCCTCCGGTATCCCGGGCCCGGGCGATGAGAAGTACCTGCCGCAGCACCAGGCATCGGGCGCTGCGCTGGAGGCCTTCTCCATGGTCTCGACCCGCCTGTACGAGCTCAAGGCCCGCGCCGACGGCATCAACCTGACCACGGATTACCCGAACGTCGGGTTGCACAACTGGAACCAGTTCGGCCGCCAGCTGGACAAGACCAAGCCGCGCGTCCTCAATGTGATGAACGCTTGGTAGGTCGGTCGTAGACCTGCACCAGAGCTTAAAAATTCCCCGCGCTAGCCCTAGCGCGGGGAATTTTTGTATTTCGGGATGAAGAGTGTGACTTCGGGCGTGTCGGCTAGGAAAAGTCTCAAGTTGAACTTAAACTTGAGCGCACAACAACCCAGGTACGTGCTCCGGAGGAGGGGAACCTTCGGATTGCGTGAGTTTCCGGGTGCGCTAGCCGTAATTTCGGCGGGCGCCGCCTCGTTGGCTCTTTTGGCTGGGACTCCATCGCTGTCTGTCTACTAGTCGAACGTCAAGGATACCTCCATGCGCACATCCGCTCCGAAGCCCTCCCCGCGCCAGGCGCGCAACACGTACCAGACTCGTACCCGCCGCGGGCTGGCCGCCGCGGCCCTGCCCACGGCGCTGGCCGTCGGCATCGCCCTGCTGCCTAACGCCACCGCCCAGCAGGGCCTGGAGGATCTCAGCTCCTCCTCGTCCGGGTCGAGCCTGTCGGATTCTTTCGCCCCCTCGGCGCCGCCGAAGCGCACCCCGATTGACACCACCTACCCGAACGTCGAAGGCCTGCCGGAGGGCGTGGATATCGAGCGCGTGGAGTACCTGACCAACCGCCACCTGATGGTCTACATCAAGTCCGCGGCCATGCCGGACAAGCTGCAGAAGGTACAGATCCAGCTGGCGCGTGACTGGTACTCCAACCCGGAGGCCACCTTCCCGGAGGTCTGGGCCTTGGACGGCCTGCGCGCTCGTGACGACGAGTCCGGCTGGACCATCGAGACCAACATCCTGAACCAGTACGCAGACCGCAACGTCAACCTGATCATGCCGGTGGGCGGCGAGTCCTCCTTCTACGCCGACTGGCAGCGCCCGGACAACGGCACCCACTACAAGTGGGAGACCTTCCTGACCCAGGAACTCGTGCCGATTCTGGACAACGAGTACCGCTCCAACCGCAAGCGCGCCGTGACGGGTATCTCCATGGGCGGTACCGCCGCGGTCAACCTAGCCGAGCGCAACCCGCACCTGTTCGACTTCGTGGGCTCCTTCTCCGGCTACCTGGATACCACCAGCAGCGGCATGCCGGCCGCCATCCGCGCCGCGCAGATGGACGCCGGCGGGTACAACTCGGACGCCATGTGGGGCCCGCCGGGCTCCCAGGACTGGATCGACCACGACCCGAAGCTGGGCATCGAAAACCTGAAGGACATGAAGGTCTACATCTCCGCCGGCTCGGGCAAGGACGACTTCGGCAACCCCGAGTCCGTCGCCAAGGGCCCGGCCAACATGGCCGGTATCGGCCTAGAGACCATCTCCCGCATGTCCGGCGGGACCTTCATGACCTACGCCAAGCGCGCCGGCGTGGAGCCGGAGGCACACTTCCGCCCGTCCGGCGTCCACAGCTGGGAATACTGGCAGTTCGAGATGCAGCAGGCCTGGCCGTCCATCGCGGACGCCCTGGCCATCCCCAAGGAAGACCGCGGGGCGGACTGCCAGGCCATCGGCGCCATCGGTGCGGCCACCAAGTCCGGCACCATCGGTGAGTGCGTCAACAACGAATACGACGCCGGCGATAACGGCAAGGCCCAAGACTTCAGCGCGGGCACCGCGTACTGGTCCCCGGAGACCGGCGCCAAGGCGCTGGTCGGCCGCATCAACGCTCGCTACAGCGAGATGGGTGGCCCGGGCTCCTGGCTGGGCTTCCCACTGACCAACGAGGAAAAGACCCCGGACCAGCGCGGCCGCTTCGTCCATTTTGAGAACGGCTCCATCTACTGGACCGCCAAGACCGGAGCATATGCCATCCCGAAGGACATGGTCGAGGCCTGGGGCAAGAACGGCTGGGAAGGCGGGGATCTCAAGTACCCGACCTCCGCGCCGCAGGAGGTCAACGGTGGATTCCAGCAGGAGTTCGAGAATGGCGTCCTGACCCGCAACCCGGACAAGTCCCACCACATCGTCCACGGCGCCATCGGCGCCAAGTACAAGGAGATGGGCGGCGCGACCACCGGCCTGGGCTTCCCGACCAGCGACGAGATCAAGATCAAGGGCGGCGCCTTCCAGGAGTTCGAGCACGGCAACATCTACTGGTCCCCGAAGACCGGCGCGCACTTCATCATGCACGGCAAGATCTTCGACGACTGGGGCAAGCGCGGCTTCGAGCAGGGCGAGATGGGCTACCCGACCTCGGACACGGAGCAGATCCCGGCCGGCGGCCTGACCCAGAAGTTCCAGAAGGGCACCCTGAGCGAGATCTTCGGACGCGTACAGAAGTCCTAAACGCCAGCCGGAAGGAGTACCATCAGCGCCATGCGAAAATTGATTGCGGGTCTGGCCGCGGCGGCATCGTTGGGCCTGGCGGCCTGCGGTTCCGCCACCGTCGACAACGATAACGAGGCCGAGGCCCCGACCTCGGTGGCGCCGCTGGAGCGCGACTCGGAGTCCGACTCGGCATCCGCCTCCGAGTCGGAGTCGGCCGAAAGCAGCACCAAGGCTTCCGCCCCGGCCCCGGCCGGCGGCCGCGCCCCGGAGGACCGCGGGGCCGAAGAGATCTCCGAAATTCCCTCCCCGGAGGCAGACGCGTCTGCGGGCGATGCCGACTTCCTCGGCGCGGCGGGCGAGCGCGACATCGACACGGCTGGCGTGGAAGCGCAGCTGGTCTCCGCCGCGCAGCGGGTCTGCGTGGAGGAAGAGCCCATTACGCTGAACGCGATTTCCGGCCAGCTCATCGAGCAGGGCCGCACGGACCTGGACTACGAAGAACTGACCCGGTTCCTGGCCGACGAAGCGCGCTCTGCCTACTGCTAGACGAGACAGGCACAACACATGAAAAAGACCCTTACTGCGGTAGCAGTAGTGATCCTGCTGGTGATCCTGGGCGCCTCCGCGGTGCATTATTTCAACAGCACCTCCTCGAGCAACCTGTCGGGGCCGCCGGCCACGCAGCCCGGCGAGGGCGAGCCGGCCACCCCGGAGCAGCCGGACTGGTGCCCGCGGGTCGAGGTCATCTCCGCCCCCGGCACTTGGGAATCCAAGGCGGACGACGATCCCATCAACCCGACCGCCAACCCGCGCTCTTTCATGCTGTCGATTTCCCAGCCGCTGCAGCAGGCCTACGCCTCGCAGGACGTGAAGGTGTGGACCCTGCCGTACGCCGCGCAGTTTAAGAACATCAACTCCCAGGAGGAGATGTCCTACGACGACTCCCGCCAGGAGGGTACTTCCACCCTGGAGGGCGAGCTGCGCACCATGCACGAGACCTGCCCGGCGACGAAGTTCGTCATGGCCGGTTTCTCCCAGGGCGCGGTCATCTTGGGCGACGTCGCCGACCAGATCGGCGCGGGCACGGGCGCGGTCCCGGCCGAGTCGGTGGCCGGCGTGGCCCTTATCGCCGACGGCCGCCGCGAGCCCGGCGTGGGCATCAACCCGGGCGTCGAGGTTGGCGGCATCGGCGCGGAGATCGCCCTGGAGCCGATCAGCAAGCTGGTCCAGCCCATCGTGCCGGGCGCGACCATGCGCGGCGCGCGCCCCAACGGCTTCGGCGAGCTGGCCGACCGCACCTTCCAGATCTGCGCGCCGGACGACTCCATCTGCGACGCCCCGCGCGACGCCGTCAACGGCTTGGACCGCGCCCGCGATCTCATCGCCGCCAACGGCGTGCACGCCCAGTACGCCTCCAACCCGCACGTGGTGGAGGGAACCACCGCCAACGACTGGGTGGTCGGCTGGGCCCGCGGAATCATCGACGGCATCTAGAACCGGCCGTCCGCGGTGTAACACGGCGGTCGCCTCGTCTGATAATTTTAGTAGCAAAATAAACCGAATCGGATTTCAAGGAGCGTTACTGACATGGATTTGCACGCCGCCATGGGCCAGTTCTTCAACGACCAGGGGGAGATTACCCTCGCGCCGCAGCTGACCCTCGCCGGGCTCGCGGAATTGCTCTACCAGGGCGATCTGCAGACCGGCGGCGGTGACCGGAAGGTCCTGCGCTTCTGGGATTACTCCGAAAGCCGGGAGGGTCAGCTGGTGACCTACTCGCGCCAGGAGGTCAACACCCGCATCAAGTCCGTGGCGGCCCGCCTGCAGCAGGTCGGCAAGCTGGGTGACCGGGTGGCCATCCTGGCCGGCAACTCCCCGGAGTACCTCTTCGGCTTCCTGGGCGGCCTGTACGCCGGCATGACGCCCATCCCGCTCTACGATCCGAACGAGCCGGGCCATGCCGACCACCTGAAGGCGGTCTTCGCCGACGCCCAGCCGAAGCTGGTGCTGACCAACCGGGCATCGGCAGCCGCGGTGCGCAAGCACTTTGCCGACCTGCCCTCCCGAGAGCGCCCGCGCGTGCTCTCCGTCGACTCCCTGCCGGACAGCCTGGCGGCGTCCTACCAGAACCCGGCGGCCACCCTGGAGGGCCAGCAGCAGCTGGCGATGTCCACGGTCATGCCCCTGGACCAGCCCGCCTTCCTGCAGTACACCTCCGGCTCCACCCGCACCCCGGCTGGCGTGATCCTGACCAACCGCTCCATTCTGACCAACGTTTTGCAGATCTTCCGGGCCGCGCAGCTGAAGATGCCGCTGCGCCTGGTCACCTGGCTGCCGCTGCATCACGATATGGGCATTATCCTCACGGTGTTCGTGACCATCCTGGGCCTGCCTTTCGAGCTGATGTCCCCGCGCGATTTTATCCAGCAGCCGAAGCGCTGGGTGGGCCAGCTCAACCGCAAGCCGATCGATGACAAGCTGCTGGCCACCTACGGCGTGGTCCCGAACTTCGCGCTCGAGCTGGCCGCCCGCTACGGCGCCCCGGCCGACGGCGAGGAGCTGGACCTGTCCCACATCGACGGCCTCATCGTCGGCTCCGAGCCGGTCACCGAGTCCGCCGTGGACAGCTTCCTCAACACCTTCGAGCCCTACGGCTTTAAGCGCACCTCGCTGCGCCCGTCCTACGGCCTGGCGGAGGCCTCCCTCCTGGTGAGCACCCCGCAGACCGACCAGCGCCCGCTGATTACCCACTTCGACCGCGCCGCCCTGGCCGAGGGCCGCGCCGAGGTGGCCGAAGCCTCCGAGAACACCGTGGCCTTCGCCTCCGTCGGCCAGGTGGTGCAGCCGCAGTACTTGACCATCGTCGACCCGGAGACCCGGGCCGAGGTCGCCGACGGCGTCATCGGTGAGCTGTGGGCCCACGGCGAGAACATGGCCGCCGGCTACCTGGAGCGCGACGAGGACACCGCCGCGACCTTCCGCAACACCCTGGGCGAGCGCCTGGAAGACACCCGCGTGGCCGGCGCCCCGGAGGACGACCGCTGGATGGCCTCCGGCGACCTGGGCACCATCCTGGACGGCCACCTCTACATCACCGGCCGCCTGAAGGACCTCATCGTCGTGGCCGGCCGCAACCACTACCCGCAGGACATCGAGTCCACCGTCCAGGAGGCTAGTCAGCACGTGCGCCCGGACTCCGTGGCGGCGTTCTCCGTCGAAGGCGCGGACACCGAGCAGCTGGTCCTGCTGGTCGAGCGCGCGGATACGGCCGAGCCTTCCGGCGACGCTGCGGCGGCCGAAGCCATCCGCTCGGCGGTCTCCGCCCACCACGGCCTGACCCCGGACGACATCGTCTTCAAGCAGGCCCACGAGATCAACCGGACCTCCTCGGGCAAGATCGCCCGCCGCGTGGCCAAGAAGCACTACCTGGCCCAGCGCGGCTAAATCCCGGCGGGGCTTTAACAAAGCCCTGCACATCCGCCTGGCAGGCGCTTGCCACTAACGTTTTGGGGCCCGAGTTCGATAGCCTTAGGTGGAGCATTTTCACCAAAGACGATTATTCTTTGTGATCCCCTTAATGAACGTAAGCGAAAGAAAGCATGGCGTATGACCGTAGAGCAGTTGCGTGATTGGATCCGTAGTTGGGTAGCCCAGACCACGGGCGTTCCCGCGGAGGAAATTACCGACTCTAAGCCGCTGGAAAACTTCGGCCTGTCCTCCCGCGACGCCGTGGTGCTGTCAGGCGAGCTGGAAAACCTGGTGGGCGTGGATCTCGACCCCACGGTCGCCTACGAATACCCGACCATCGCCCAGCTGGCCGACCGCCTGATTAACGGCCCTGCCCAGCAGACGGCGCCGTCGTCCGCCCCGCGCCGGATTAAACCGGCCGGCGGCCACGAGGACATCGCCGTCATCGGCCTGGCCGGCCGCTTCCCGGGTGCCAACAACGCGGACGAGTTCTGGGACATGCTGGTCGAAGGCCGCGGCGCGACGGGGCCGCTGCCCATCGGCCGCTGGTCCGATTACGCCGCGGATCCGGTAATGACCCAGAAGATGGCCGAGCAGAACCTCGCCGGCGGCTACATTGACGACATTGCCGGCTTCGACGCGGAATTCTTCGGCCTGTCCCCGGTGGAGGCCACCAACATGGACCCGCAGCAGCGCATCCTGCTGGAGTTGGTCTGGGAGGCGCTCGAGTACGCGCACCTGCCGGCCAACGAGCTGCGCGGGACCGCCACTGGCGTCTACATGGGCTCGTCGAACAATGACTACGGGATGCTGATCACCGCCGACCCGGCGGAGGCGCACCCGTACGCGCTGACCGGCACCTCCTCGGCGATCATCTCCAACCGGATCTCCTACGCCCTGGACCTGCGCGGGCCTTCGGTCAACGTGGACACCGCCTGCTCGTCCTCGCTGGTCTCCGTCCACCAGGCCGTGCGCGGTCTGCGCGAGGGCGACGCCGACGTCGCCGTGGCCGGCGGTATCAACATCATGGCCTCCCCGTTTGTGTCAACCGCCTTCGGCGAGCTCGGCGTCATCTCGCCCACGGGCTGCATTCACGCCTTCTCCGACGACGCGGACGGCTTCGTGCGCGCGGACGCCGGCGGCGTGCTGGTGCTCAAGCGACTCAGCGACGCCGAGGCTGCCGGCGATAACATCCTCGCCGTCATCAAGGGCTCGGCCATCAACTCCGACGGCCACTCCAACGGCCTGACCGCCCCGAACCCGGAGGCGCAGGTCGACGTGCTGCACCGCGCCTACGCCGACGCCGAGGTCGACCCGGCCACGGTCGACTATGTCGAGGCCCACGGCACGGGCACCATCCTGGGCGACCCAATCGAGGCCACCGCCCTGGGCGAGGTGCTGGGCGCCCACCGCGGCGCGGAGAACCCCACGCTGCTGGGCTCGGCCAAGTCCAATATCGGCCACTCCGAGTCCGCCGCCGGCGTGGTGGGCCTCATCAAGGTCATCCAGGCCATGCGACACGACACCCTGCCGCCGAGCATCAACTTCTCCGCGCCGAACCGTTACATCGACTTCGACTCGGAAAAGCTCGAGGTCGTCGAGGATCCGCGCGAGTGGCCCGAGTACTCCGGCCACAAGCTGGCCGGCGTGTCCGGCTTCGGCTTTGGCGGCACCAACGCCCACGTCGTGCTCAGCGACTACCAGGGCACTCCGTACCAGCGCGCCGCCCAGGTCGCCACCGCCTCCGCCGCCGACACCACTACCCACACCGCCGACGATGCCGCCGCTGCCACCGTCAGCCTTCCGGTCTCCGGGCTGCTGCCGTCGCGCCGGGCCCAGGCGGCGGACACGCTGGCGGATTTCATCGAGGACCAGCAGCTGGGCACCGCGGATCTCTTCGCGCTGGCCCGCTCCCTGGCCGGGCGCAACCACGCCCGCTCCCGCGCGGTGGTCAACGCCACCAACCCGGAGGAGGCCATTTCCCGCCTGCGGCAGGTCGCCGCTGGCAAGATCTCGGTGGGGGTCACCGCCGCGGATTCCCCGTCGGTGCCGGGCCCGGTCTTCCTCTACTCCGGCTTCGGCTCCCAGCACCGCAAGATGGTCAAGGACCTCATCGCCTTGTCCCCGGACTTCTTGGCCCGCCTGGAGGAGCTGGACCAGATCGTGGACTTCGAGTCCGGCTGGTCCATCTTGGACATCGTCCGCGACGACGAACAGACCTACAATACTGAGACCGCCCAGGTAGCCATCACCGCGATCCAGATCGCGCTGACGGATCTGTTGGCCAGCTTCGGCGCCCGCCCGGCCGGCGTTATCGGCATGTCGATGGGCGAAATCGCCGCGGCTTACGCCGCGGGTGGCATCAGCGCTGATGATGCCATGCTGATCGCTTGCCACCGCGCCCGCCTAATGGGCGAGGGCGAGGCCCAGCTGACCGAGGAAACCCAGGGCGCGATGGCCGTCGTCGAGCTGACCGCGGAGGACATCGCGGCCCTGGACGGCAACATCGAGCCGGCCGTCTACACCGGCCCGGGCATGACCACCGTGGGTGGACCGCGCCAGGAGGTCCTGGACCTGGTGGAGAAGCTCGAGGGCGAGGGCAAGTTCGCCCGCGCGCTCAACGTCAAGGGCGCCGGGCACACCTCGGCCGTGGACCCGATCCTCGGCGAGCTCGCCGGCGACATAGCGGGCATTACAGCCCGCCCGCTGCACACCACGCTGTTTAGCTCCGTTGACCGCGGCGAGGTCTACCGCCCGGGTTCTACCGTCCACGACGAGGACTACTGGCTGCGCATGACCCGCCAGCCGGTCTTCCTGGAGGACGCCACCCGCGCGGCCTTTGCTGCTGGCCACACCCAGCTGGTGGAGATCGCCCCGAACCCGGTGGCGCTGATGGGCATGATGTCTACCGCCTTCGCCGTTGGCAAGGCGGACGCGCAGCTGCTCTACGCGCTCAAGCGCAAGGTCGATCCGAGCGTGTCCCTGCTGGACCTGTTGGCCAAGCTCTACGTCGCCGGCGCGCCGGTGGACTACCGCGCTGTCTTCGGCGACGGACCCGTGCTCGACGCGCCGCACACCCACTTCAAGCGCCAGCGCTACTGGACCCACGCCCGCCCGTCCTCCGGGGTCACCGGCCTGCCGGGCACGCGCGTGAACCTGCCGGAGGGCAAGACCGCCTTTTCCACTAACGCCGATCAGGCCCCGAGCGCCCTGGCGCTGCTGGAGGCGGCTATCGATGCCGTGTCCCCGGGCGCCCACCTTATCGCCGTGGAAGAACCCGGCACGCTGCCCGCCCAGGGCGAGGTCACCACCGTGGTGACCAAGTCGCTCGGCGGCGTGGCCGTCGCGGCCTATGCCGTGGCCGACGGCGCCACAACCCTGGTCGCGGAAGGTTTCGCCACTTCCCTGGACCTGGGGGCCAAGTCCGTGCCCGGCGTGGCCGACCTGCCGGATTACACCCCGCTGGCGGACGCCGCTGACCAGACTGGCGACGCCGACATCGAGGCCGTTCGCTGGGACCCGGCCACGGAGTCCGTGGAGGATCGCCTGGCGGCGATCGTCTCGGAGTCCATGGGCTACGACGTGACCGATCTGCCGCGCGAGCTGCCGCTTATCGATCTCGGCCTGGATTCCCTGATGGGCATGCGCATCAAAAACCGCGTGGAAAACGACTTCCAGATCCCGCCGCTGCAGGTCCAGGCGCTGCGCGACGCCTCCCTGGCCGACGTCATCGACATGGTCACCGCCGCCGTAGAAGGCCGCGAGACCGACGGCGTTGAGACCGCCGCTGCCGCGACCGATGACGCCAAGCCGGCCGAAACCGCCGAGGCCCCCGCGGAAACCGAGAAGAGCGCCGGCGTGGGCGTGGCCCCGCGCGACGCCTCCGAGCGCATGGTCTTCGGCACCTGGGCTTCGATTACCGGGAAGGCGGCGGCCGGTGTGACCAGCCCGCTGCCGGAGCTGACCGAGGAGCAGGCCACCCGGATCGCCGAGCGGCTTTCCGAGCGCGCCGGCGTCGAGGTCACCACCGCGGCCGTGCGCGAGGCGGAAACGCTGGAGCCGCTGGCGGACCTGGTCCGCGAGGGTCTGGAGACCGAGGTCGAGGGCAACATCCGCGTGCTGCGGGAGGCCGACGGCCCGGCCGTGTTCATGTTCCACCCGGCCGGCGGGACCACCGTGGTCTACCAGCCGCTGGTGCGCCGCCTGGCCGCGGACGTGGCCGTCTACGGCGTCGAGCGCCTCGAGGGCAGCCTGGAAGACCGCGCGCAGGCCTACATCGCCGACATCGAGAAGTACGCCCGCGGCCGCAAGGTCGTCCTCGGCGGCTGGTCCTTTGGCGGCGCGCTGGCCTACGAGGTCGCACACCAGCTGGGTAACAAGGATCTCGATGTTGCGTTTATCGCGCTGCTGGACACCACCCAGCCCTCCGATCCGGCGCCGGACACCTTGGAAGAGACCAAGGCCCGCTGGGAGCGCTACGCTGCGTTCGCGGAAAAGACCTACGGGCTGGAGTTCCCGGTGCCTTACGAGCTGCTGGAGACCGCCGGCGAGGACGCCGTGATGGATATGCTCGCGCAGTTCTTGGCCACCACGGACGCCTCGGAGCACGGCCTGGCGGCCGGCGTGCTGGAGCACCAGCGCGCCTCCTTCGTGGACAACCAGATCCTGGGCAAGCTGGACATGCGCCGCTGGGCGGACGTGGACGTGCCGGTGCTGCTGTTCCGCTCCGAGCGCATGCACGACGGCGCGATCGAGCTCGAACCGCGCTACGCCGAGATTGACCCGGACGGCGGTTGGGGCGCTATCGTGGAGGATCTAGAGATCGTCCAGCTGCCCGGCGACCACCTGGCCGTGCCGGACGAGCCCGCAATCGGCATTGTGGGCAAGCACATCGAGGATTGGATCGAGGTAAAGATTCGTGGCAACCACCGCTGAGAAACTCGCGGATCTGCGCGCCCGGCTGGACAAGGCCCAGGACCCGGGAAGCGAGCGCTCGCGCGCTCGCCGCGATGAGGCCGGCCGCACCACCCCGCGCCAGCGCATCGAGGAACTGCTCGACGACGGCTCCTTCGTGGAGACCGGCGCCCTGGGTAAAACCCCGGGGGACCCGAAGGCCATCTACTCCGACGGCGTAGTCACCGGCTACGGCCGCATCAATGGCCGGCAGGTATGCATCTACGCGCACGATAAGACCGTTTATGGCGGCTCGGTGGGCGTTACCTTCGGTAAGAAGGTCACCGAGGTCATGGACATGGCCATCAAAATCGGCTGCCCGGTCATCGGCATCCAGGACTCAGGCGGCGCCCGCATCCAGGACGCGGTGACCTCCCTGGCCATGTACTCGGAGATCGCCCGCCGCCAGCTGCCGCTGTCCGGCCGCAGCCCGCAGATCTCCATCATGCTGGGCAAGTCCGCCGGCGGCGCGGTCTACGCCCCAGTGACCACCGACTTCGTCATTGCCGTCGACGGCGAGGCGGAAATGTATGTCACCGGCCCGAACGTCATCCGCGAGGTCACCGGCGAGGACGTGACCTCCGCAGAGCTGGGCAGCGCCCGCCAACAGGAGCAAAACGGCAACGTCTCCGCCGTGGTCGAGTCGGAGGACGAAGCCTTCGACCTAGTCCGCGACCTGCTGGACCACCTGCCGCTGACCTGCTACGACCCGGCGCCCGTCTTCGCCGCCCCCAGCGACGAGGAGGTCGCCGAGGACGACGAGCTCAACGCGTTTATGCCCGACGACACCAACGCCGGCTACGACATGGAGGAGCTCCTGCGCCAGCTGGGCGACGATGACGAGCTCATCGAGCTACAAGAAAACTTCGCCCCGAACATGATCACCGCCTTCGGGCGGATCGACGGCCAGGCCGTCGGGTTCGTGGCGAACAACCCCATGCACTTGGCCGGCTGTATTGACGCCGACGCTGCGGACAAGGGCGCGCGTTTCATCCGCATTTGCGACGCCTACAACATCCCGTTGGTCTTCGTGGTCGACACGCCCGGTTACCTGCCGGGCGTGGACCAGGAAAAGGCCGGCCTGATTCACCGCGGCGCGAAGTTCGCCTTCGCTGTGGTGGAGGCAACCGTCCCGAAGGTCTCGCTCATCGTCCGCAAAGCCTACGGTGGCGCCTATGCCGTCATGGGGTCGAAGAACTTGACCGGCGACATCAACCTCGCGTGGCCGACCGCGCAGATCGCCGTGATGGGCGCTGCCGCGGCCGTGGTGATGATCGCCGGCAAGCAGCTGGAGGCCGCCGAGACCCCGGAGCAGCGCGCAATGACCAAGAAGATGTTCATGGACTTCTACGACGAGACCATGACGGCGCCATACGTGGCTGCTGAGCGCGGTTACCTGGACGCGATGATTCAGCCGAACCAGTCGCGGCTGGCCCTGCGCCAGGCCCTGCGTCAGCTGGCCACCAAGGACGTGCGGGATCTGCCGAAGAAGCACACCATCGCCCCGATGTAACGAAACCGGGCGCCGGAAACGATATGTCTAAAGTAATCCCCGGCACCCGTGGCCGGCTCGCCGAGTAATAGTGGAGGGAAAATGCTTCTGAGCAGCGCTTTGGACATCGTCAGCGAGATCGTCGGTCTGGTCGTCGCCATCGGCAACCAGCTGGTACACATCTTCGGCTAATTATCCGCCGAATAAGCCAAAGGCCGGTGCTGCACCCTTCCCAGGGTTCGCAGCGCCGGCCTATTTTTTGTACTAACGCTCGGTTAGCGACGCGGCGGGCGGGTGCCGGTCCGAGTGCGGGCGCGCTGTGCTCGCTGGGCGTTGATTTCGGCGACCTCGGCGCGGCGGGCGCGGAAGGCGGCGATGGCGCGCCAGCCGAACATCAGCAGGGCGGACATGATGGAGGCGACCAGTAGGAAGCTGTAGTGCGGCAGCTGGGTGTTGACGATGGACCACAAGATCATGCCGCCGACGATGGTGGAGCACCACACGATGGCGCCTTCGACCCAGCGGCCGGGTGAGGCCTTGATGCTGGTGATGAACACCCAGCCCAGCAGCGCGCCCACGGCCCAGGGCCAGAAGGCGGCCAGCAGCCCGGTGAAGGTGAAAGGCGGGTGGGCGATTCGCGCGAAGAGCGCGAAAAGCATGATGGCGACGATATCAAGCAGCGGTGCGGGACGCATCGGCGTGCTCCTTTCGGTTAAGGGTGGCGTAGGTTAGTCCATTCCGAGCGTAGTGCCAGAAGTAGACGACCCAGCCGATGACGGTGATGAGGGCAAAAGAAATCAGGCGGTAGATCACGGCGGCGCCGGTGGCATCGATAGCCGTCAGGCCGGTGGCCACCAACGTGGCGATGATGGCGGCTTCGACTGTACCGAGCCCGGCCGGGGTGACCTGTGCGGAGCCGGCCAGCTTAGCGGTCAGGTAGGCCAGGGCGACTCCGGCCAGGGTGGTCTGGTCCTCTCCGGCGTGCAGGGCCGGGATATCCCCGGTGATAGCCCACACACACGCCCACAGGGAGGCCATGTCCAGCAGCCGATTGGCCAGGGAATACCCGGCGACCTGTGCGAACTGCCAGCGGTTCAGGTGGACCTCGGAGAGGTTGCGCACCTGCTTGATGAGCGCGTCGCGCTTGCCGCCGCGCAGGAATTTTTGTCGGGACAGCCAGCGCTCAATGGTGCGCGGGTGGTTGGATATCCAGAAGACCAGCCCACAAAGAGCGACGACTGCCAATAGGGTCAGCAGTAGGGAGAGCACCTGCATCTGCGCGTTGAGAAAGACCACCCCGCCCAGGCCGATGAGCACCAGCCACATGGTGGATACCGCCGAGGAGAGCACGAAGAACCAGCCGGCCAGGGCGACGGATGCGCCCCAGCCGCGCTGGACGTGGAAGGTGAGGATGGCGGAAAACGCCGGCCCGGCCGGCAGGGTAGTGGACCAGGCGTTGGAGGCCAGCGTGATGGCGGTGGTCTCCTTCAGCGGGACGGGCACGCCGCCTGCCCGGATCAGCACGCGCATGACTTCCGCCATGGCGACGATGGCACCGAGGGAGGCGATGATCACCAGACCTACGGCGAAGGGGTCGGCGGTGCGCAGCCGTCGGAAACCGTCCTGAAGGAAGTCCAGCTCATCGCGAAAGACCCAGATGAGCACCGCGAGAATCACAAGCGCGGCGACCCACTGCAGCCATTTCTTCAACGCCTAGTTCCTTCCCTGGTCGTTGTTTAGTCTTTTCATTAGCTCGCTAAACGGTACCAGGGAATCATCGGTGTACGTGTTGCGGTTGCCTCGCGCCGGATAATCGCGCTCATCTTCCACGGCCGGCTGGGCCGCGGGCTCTTCTTGCGGTGCGGACTCTCGCTCGTGGTCGGTTGCGTAGTCGGTGGAGTCATCGGCATCGGTAGCCAGGACGGCCCCGGGCTGGGCCGGCATTTCCTCCCAGTGGCCTTCCTCCCTTGTGGTGCGCTGCGGCGCGGTCGCCGCGGCCGCGGGTGCCGGCTGGGCGGCGGCCGGTTCCTTGCCGTGGCCTAGCTTCTCGTAGGCGCGGTGGATGAACTGCGGGGCCCACCAGTTGTCCTCGCGCAGCAGGTGCATGACGGCCGGCACCAGGAACATGCGTACGATGGTCGCGTCGATGAACAGGGCGAAGATCATGCCGAAGGCGATGTACTTCATCATCACGATGTCGGAGAAACCGAACGCGCCGGCCACTACGATCATGATGAGCGCGGCGGCGGTGATGATGCCACCGGTGTGCGCGGTGCCGTAGGAGATGGCCTCGTCCGTAGTCGCGCCCTTCTTGCGGGCCTCGACCATGCGGGAGACCAGGAAGACCTCGTAGTCGGTGGACAGGCCGTAAATGATGGCGATGATGAGCACTAGGATCGGGCTCATCAGCGGGCCCGGCGTGAAGTTGAGCAGGTCCGCGCCGACGCCGCTGACGAACATGGCGGTCAGGATGCCCAGGGTCGCGCCCAGGGTTAGCAGCGTCATGATGATGGCCTTGGCAGGCAGGACCACCGAGCCGAAGACCAGGGCCATGAGGATGAAGGTGGCTACGACGATGTAGATGGCCATCCACGGCAGCTTGTCGAAGAGGGCGTCGAGGGACTCGACCTCCATCGCGGGCGTGCCGCCGACGTAGAGGTTGACTCCCTCCGGGGCGTCGACGGCCTCGAGCTGGTGGACGATGTCTGCGTAGTCGTTGCGGTCCTGGATGCCGGCGGAGAGTACCGTGATGCCGTCCTTGGTGGCCGTGGACGGGCTCATCGGCTCGGTCAGGCCGTCTATGTCGCGCACCTGGAGGTAGACGTCGGCCAGCTGCTGGTTATCGGCGCCCTCGACCACCAGCTTGACCGGCTCGGTGCGGAAGGTGGGGAATTCCTCGTTGAAGGTGTCCTGGGCAACGCGGGTGTCCTGGCTGGGCGGCAGGTAGGTCTCGTTGATGCCGCCGAAGGCGATGTTGATAAGCGGGAGAGTCAGCGCGATGAGCAGGGCGCAAATGCCCACGGTCATCAGCTTGGCCCGGCCCATGGCCCACGCCGGCAGCTTGTACCACCAGGTCTCCTCCAGGCGGCGGGCGATGCGCTTGGTGCGCCGAATCGACCACTTGTCGATGTTCTTGCCCAGTAGGCCGAACAGTGATGGCAGCACGGTCACGGACAGCAGCGCCGCCAGGCCCACGGCGGAGATCGAGCCATAGGCCACGGACTTCAGGAAGGCCTGCGGGAAGATGAAGAGGCCGGACAGGGCCACGGCGACCATGGCCGCGGAGAAAACCACCGTCTGGCCGGCGGTAGCGGTGGTAATCGCCACGGCGTCTTTGGTGCTGCGGCCGCGGTCAAGCTCCTCGCGGAAGCGGGAGACCATAAACAGGCCGTAATCGATGGCCAGCCCTAGGCCCAGCAACGTGACGACAGCCTGGGCGAAGACGTTGACCTGCAGGAAACCGGCCAGGACCGACAGAATACCCAGCGAGCCGAGGATCGACAGGCCGCCTACGATGAGCGGCATGAACGCCGCCACGACGGAACCGAATACCACCAGCAGCAACAGGCCGACCAGTGGCAGGGCGGCCTTTTCCGCGCGGGAGATGTCGTTGGACATGCCGTCGTCTAGGGCGTCGGCCACCGCGGTCGCGCCGGCGACCTGCACGGGCAGGTCGGTCTCGTGCAGCGCCGGCTCGATGGCGCGGAAGTCCTTGAGCGTTTGCTCCGCGTCGCCCTTGAGCCCGATGGCGGTGAAGGCGTACGTCCCGTCCTCGTTGATGAAATTCGGGTTCTTTTTGTCGAAGTAGCCGTTGAGGTGGGAAATCTGATCCGGGTGCTGCGCCTTGAGATCAGCGAAGTACTGCTGGGCAGCGTCGAAGTTCTCGTCCGGGTTCTCCACCATGACGATGACGTCGCCGTTGTTGTCGCGCCCGAAGGTGGTTTGCTCGAGCTCGGCAGCCACGGTGGAGGCCGCGCCCGGATCCTCCCACCCCTCCTGGCTCATGCGGTCCTCCAGGCGGGTGCCGAAGATAGCGAACAGAGCCAGGATCAGCGCGATCAGGATAACGGGGATGAGCTTGCGGTGGGCATAAGAAAATCGGCCCCAGCTATAAAACATGCGGCTCCTAGCGTTCGTCGAGCAAGGCAGAAAGCGGGCGGAAAGGCTGCAACCAGGCGCCGCCGTCGGGCAGGTTGTCCAGGTTGACTCGGGGCAGCGGCTCGCGGAAGACGCCGTCGATGTCCTCCAAGTCCACGAAGTCGATGACCGGGTGGGTCACGGCCCAGGAGGCGTGCTCCTGGAAGCCGACCACCGTGACTGGCACGCCCTCGTCAGCCAGCTCCTCCAGGGTCTCCTGGAAATTCTGGCCGTCGGCGGAGGCGACCACCAGCCCGGCGAGCTCGTCGCGGTTTTCCGCGATGTAATCGAGCATGTCCGGGTCCACGTCCGTGTCGTCGTGGACCTTGGGCTTGGCGAAGACGGCGAAACCGACGTTGCGGATGGCCTCGACCCAGGGGCGGATGACGTCCGCCCCGTCCGGGGTCACGTTGGTAAAGACCGCGGCGTGCGGCTGGGCATCTAGGTCCCAGGCCTCGCGCACGGTCCAGCGGCCGATGGCGTCGAAGCGCGGGCGGAAGGCGGCGGTCGGGCGCCCGCCCAGGATGGCGCCCAGTCCCATGTCCATGTTGGGCGCGTCCCAGACGAGCAGCAGCTTGCGGGTAGTCATTACTGCGGCCTCTTTTCCCAGAGGTATTCCTTAATAACGTGGTCTTGGTCTAGGCCCTTGCCCTCGAACTTGGTGATGACCTGGCGGTCAGTCGGCTGCGGGCAGTCGGGCCACGGCCAGCCGCGGTAGCGCAGGGTGGACTCGACCTCGACGAGCTCATCGATCCACTCGGCGTAGCCGGCGTGGTCGGTGGCCACGTGCAGCACCCCGCCCGGCTTGAGGCGGGAGGCGAACAGGTTCAGCGGCCCGGACTGGATGATCCGGCGCTTGTGGTGCCGGGCCTTCGGCCACGGATCCGGGAAGAAGACGCGGATGCCGTCCAGGGACTCCGGCGCGAACATGCGGGCGAGCACCTCGATGCCGTCGCCGCGCACCATGCGGATGTTGTCGATGTCCTGGCGCACCACCTGGCCCAGCAACTTGGCCAGGCCCGGCTTGTAGAGCTCCACGGCGACGATGTTGGTGTCCTGCTCCAGCGGGGCCATCGCCGCGGTGGAGGTGCCGGTACCCGAGCCGATCTCCACCACGGTCTTGGCGCCGCTGCGCCCGAACCATTTCTCTATATCGATCCGCTCGTCTTCCAGCACCCGGCCCAGGCGGGGCCAGTGCTCGGCGAAAAGCGCCTGCTGGTTGTCGGTCAGACTGCCACGACGGAAGGTCACGTTACCCAGGCGCGGGTAGTCTAGCCCGTCGTTAAACTCGGTCTGCAGCGGGCGGCCCGGCGGCATCTCGCCCACGGCGGCGGGGGTGTTACTAGAGTTATCCATCGTGGTCTATTGTTCACTTAGCCAGCGCAGTTGGCAATTTGCCGCGCCGCCGGCCGCGGCAAAGCCGCCCGCAGAGCCGGCAGTGGGGAAAGAACGTAAGGAATAGGCCGCAAGCTGCGGCCGAATTCGCGCGCGGAGGGGTGCCGGTTATGACCAGCCGGGCGAAGGCGGGCTGCTTGGGGGTGACGCCATGGGTAGGGCGGCGGCTCGGCCCGCCGGGTCGATCCCCCAGACGGGGGTGTAAAAACTATGAGGTTACCGGTGACGGTATGGCGTACCCTCGGTTAAGTTGTGGTAAACAGTGTGGATATATCCAGTGCCCGGCGAATTATCGGTACTTGCGTCGGCTGGCGCGTTACGCTGGAGGTGGAATGCCCTCTAAGACATAAGTCATGGCTTAAGTCTGACAACGTGAAGAAATAACCCCAGGAGACTTTAGATGACCGCCGAAATTAAAGGCCTTGTTGGACAACTTCCGACTGACAACCCAGAGCTTATCGCGTGGATCAATGAGAACGTGGAGCTCTTTCAGCCGGACCAAGTGGTCTTTGTAGACGGCTCTCAGGAAGAAGCCGACCGGCTCGCCGGCGAGCTGGTGGAGAAGGGGACGCTGCTCAAGCTGAACGAGGAAAAGCGCCCGAACTCCTACCTGGCCCGCTCCAACCCCTCGGACGTCGCCCGCGTTGAGTCCCGCACCTTCATCTGCTCGGAGAACGAGGAAGACGCCGGCCCGACCAACAACTGGGCCCCGCCGGCCGCGATGAAGGAAGAGATGACCGAGGCCTTCCGCGGCGCCATGCGCGGCCGCACGATGTACGTCGTGCCTTTCTGCATGGGCCCCATCAACGACCCGGATCCGAAGCTGGGCGTGCAGCTGACCGACTCGGCCTACGTGGTCCTGTCCATGCGAATCATGACCCGCATGGGCGCGGAAGCGCTGGAGAAGATCGGCACCGATGGTGCCTTCGTGCAAGCCCTGCACTCCGTCGGCGCCCCGCTGGCCGAGGGTGAAGAGGACGTCGCCTGGCCGTGCAACGAGACCAAGTACATCACCCACTTCCCAGAGACTAAGGAGATATGGTCCTACGGCTCCGGCTACGGCGGCAACGCCATCCTGGCGAAGAAGTGCTACGCGCTGCGTATCGCCTCCGTCATGGCCCGCGAAGAGGGTTGGATGGCCGAGCACATGCTCATCCTGAAGCTGACCAACCCGGAAGGCAAGAACTACCACATCGCGGCCGCCTTCCCGTCGGCCTGCGGTAAGACCAACCTCGCGATGATCACGCCCACCATCCCGGGCTGGAGCGCCGAGGTCGTCGGCGACGACATCGCCTGGCTGCACCTGCGCGAGGACGGCCTGTACGCCGTGAACCCGGAGAACGGCTTCTTCGGCGTGGCCCCGGGCACCAACTACGCCTCTAACCCGATCGCCATGAAGACCATGGAGCCGGGCAACACCTTGTTCACCAACGTCGCGCTCACCGATGACGGCGACGTCTGGTGGGAGGGCATGGACGGCGACGCCCCGGCCCACCTTATCGACTGGACCGGCGAGGATTGGACCCCGGACTCGGCCACCAAGGCTGCTCACCCGAACTCCCGCTACTGCGTGCCGATCTCCCAGTGCCCGACCGCCGCGCCGGAGTACGACGACTGGCAGGGCGTGAAGATCGACGCTATCCTCTTCGGCGGCCGCCGCGCCGACACCGTCCCGCTGGTCACCCAGGCCTTCGACTGGAACCACGGCACGATGATCGGCTCCCTGTTGGCCTCCGGCCAGACCGCTGCGGCCGAGGGCAAGGTCGGCGCCCTGCGCCACGACCCGATGGCCATGCTGCCGTTTATCGGCTACAACGCCGGCGACTACCTGCAGCACTGGGTCAACATGGGCGAAAAGGGCGGCGACCGCATGCCGGCCATCTTCCTGGTCAACTGGTTCCGCAAGGGTGACGACGGCAAGATGCTGTGGCCGGGCTTCGGCGAGAACTCCCGCGTGCTCAAGTGGATCATCGACCGCATCGAGGGCAACGTCGGCGCCGAGGAGACCGTCATCGGCTCCACCGCGCGCGCCGAGGACCTGGACCTGCACGGCCTGGACGTGGAGATCGACAAGGTCAAGCAGGCCCTGGCCGTCCACGCCGAGGACTGGTCCGGCGACATCCAGGACAATTCCGACTACCTGAACTTCTTGGGCTCCCGCGTCCCGCAGGAAGTTTGGGACCAGTTCGACGCCCTGAAGTCGCGCGTGGAGGAGCACCACAGCGCCTAAAGGGCCTAGGTGCTGGCGCGCAGCACCAGCACCAGATTGCTGACCAGAAATTCTCGCACCCCGGGAGCGCGGGTCAGCCACCACGCCCACCGCGGGTGATAGCGCGGGAACGCCAACAACAGTTCGGCGTTCCCGCGCTTCTGCGCGTTTTCGGCCCACCGCAGCCCGCGCGCGCAGCTGACCGCGAAGAGCGAGGTGCCGAAGACGTTTTTCGGCGGGTGGCCGTGGCGGCGGGTGTAGTAGTCCCTAGCGAACGCCCCGCCGACGTAGTGCTGCCACAGGCCGGTCTCATGCCCGCCGAAAGGGCCCAGCCACACGGTGTAGCTGAGCACCACCAGGCCGCCTGGGCGGGTCACACGCAGCATCTCCTCGGCCAGTGCTTCCGGGTCCGGCACGTGCTCGGCCACGTTGGAGGAATACACCACGTCAAAGGTGCCGTTGGCAAAGGGCATCCGGGTGCCGTCGCCGCGGACGCTGTTGGCCAGTTTCAGTCCCGCCGCGGACATCTCACCGGCGTCGGGCTCCAGCCCGATGTAGCGGGCGCCGCGGCGGTCGAAGGCGGCGGCGAAATAGCCCGGGCCGCCGCCGACGTCGAGGACGGAGCATCCGCGGAGGGCAAGTCCGGCATCGTGAGCCAGCCGCCCGATGAGCTCAGCAGTGTCCTCGGCCAGGGGACCGTAGAAGGCGGCGGGGTTGGTCTGCTCCTGCGGGAAGGCCCGCAGGAGTTGCCAGGATCTGCTCAGCGTGGCCAGGGCTCGGGTGTAGCGCATAGCCACTAGGCTAGTAGCTCGACATGAAAATACTTCTACTCTGTTGGCGCGATTCCACCCACCCCCAGGGCGGCGGCTCCGAACGCTACCTAGAGCGGGTCGGCGAATACCTCGCCACCCACGGCCACCAGGTCATCTACTGGACCTCCCGGCACATGAACGGCGCGCGCCACGACAAGCGCGACGGCGTGAACTACTGGCGCGTGGGCGGCAAATACAGCGTTTACCCTTATGCCCTGGCCGCCATCCTGGCCGGCCGGGTGGGGCTGGGTCCGCTGCGCGGCATCGACGTGGTGGTGGATACCCAAAACGGCATCCCGTTTTTCGCCCGCCCCGTCGCGGGGGTGCCGACGGTCCTTTTGACCCACCACCTCCACAAGGAGCAGTGGCCCGTGGCCGGCCCGGTGTTGGCACGCCTGGGCTGGTGGTTGGAGTCCCGCGTGGCGCCTGCGGTCTACCGCGGCGCGCCGTACGTGACCGTCTCGCCGGCCTCCCGCCAGGACTTGGAGACCCTGGGCGTACACGGGGCCGAAATCATCGAAAACGGCGTGGACTCCATCCCGCCGCACGTGCCGCACCTAGCGCGCGAGGCCGCCATCCACCTGGTGACCCTGTCGCGCCTGGTGCCGCACAAGCAGATCGAGCACGCCATGGACACCGTCGCGCAGATCCCGGAGGCGGTCTTGGACATCGTCGGCTCCGGCTGGTGGGAGCACAGCCTGCGCGAGTACGCCGAAAAGCTCGGCCTGGGCGAGCGCGTGCGTTTCCGCGGGCAGGTCACCGAGGACTACAAGCACGCCCTGCTGGCCCAGGCGGACCTGCACCTTATGCCCTCCCGCAAGGAAGGATGGGGCCTGGCCGTCATGGAGGCGGCCCAACATAGGGTACCCACAGTGGGATATTCCTTCGGCCTGCGCGACAGCGTCCGCGACCAGGTCACCGGCCGGCTGGTGGACACCCCGGCGCAGCTCCTCGAGGCCACCCGGGACCTTATCGCCGATCCGGCCGAGCGCGAGCGCCTCGGCGCCGGCGCGGAAGAATTCGCCGCCCAGTTTTCCTGGGAGACCACCGGCCGCCGGTTTAAGGATTTGCTCGAGCGCGTGACCGGTACAACCAGCGCACGATGAGCCCGGCCGCCAGCGGGGTTAACAGCCAGGCCACAACCATGCCCCAAGGCCGCGGCTGCGGGCCGGCGTCGGTCTCGGCGACAATCTGGCCGCCCTCCACGACCGCGCCCACGCCGAGGCGCTCCAAGCGCCGCAAGTCGCGGTCCTGCCACGCGCGCTGGGCGGCCACCCAGCGCGGTGCCGGGTAGTCCACAACTGCGCCGTCGACGCGCAACGCGCCGGACTGCACCTTCGCCGCGACCTTGGCATACGGATCCACGGCCACGCCGCCGGGGACCTCCACCAGCTCCGGCCGTTCGGCGAAGAGGGTGTCCCGGCCGCCCAGCTGGTGGACCAGGGCGCTGTCCGTGCCCGCCGGCCGCGGCTGTAGCGGCGCCAGCGCCCGGGCGGCGTCGGGGACCAAGAGGGCCACGGCCACGAGCCCGGCTGCCGCACTCGGCCCGCGCACTGCGCTCAGGCCCACCGCGTAGGCCGGCACGGCCAGGGTCAGGAATTTCTGGCTATCGCGCAGCAACCCACCGCCCGGCACCGTGTCCACGACCCAGGTCAGCGGGCCGGGGAATACCGCACCGAGCAGAACCCCGCCCAGCCCGAGCGCGGCCAGGACAAGCAGCGCCCCACCGCCTGCCGGCCAGCGCAGCGAGCCCGCGCCCCGGCCCGCCCGGGAAAGCCGGGCCCAGCCGAGCGCCACCACGGCGATGAGCAGCACGCCGAAAAGGGCGAAGCCGGCCTGACGGGAGGCGGGCACGGCCTCTGCGTTCCAGACCCCGCCCAGCCCGAGCACGGTCACCAGCAGCCCGGCGTGGGCCTCAGCGCGGGGCGCGAAGGCGGCCACGGCCGCGGCCGCATCCATCCCCGGCGCGGTCCCGCGCACGACGCCCAGCAGCCCAGGCAGGGCCCAGGGCAGGCACAGCGCCAACCCGTATAAGGCCGTGGCTAGCCGCCGGCGCGCGGTGGCGATGCCCATGAGCGCGCCGGTCAGCGCGCCGGTCGGCGTCAGCGAGGAGACGAACATGGCCGCCCACTGCCCGGGCCGCCGGCCGGCCAGGCCCGCCGCGGCGATGAGCGGACCCAGCCAGGCGGCCACTGCGATGGACCACTGGCCCTGCAGGAGCCGCTCGACCACCAAGGGGTTGAGAACGCACACCGCGATGGCCGCGGCCGGGCCCAGCAGGCGCCGGTCAACCACAGGTTCCGAAGAATGCCGCGGCGCCGGCGCGCACAACCTGGTCAGCCGCCAGCCGCCCCAGGCCGCGGCGCCGGCCGAGCCGATGACCAGCGCGCGCACGAGCCAATGCGCGGGCACGAGCTGGGCGGCTAGGGCGAGCAGCCCGTCCTGGGGGAGCGCCCGGGCGGGCAGATCCCCGCCGCCGAAATTGGCGGGGCTTAACGCCATGTCCGCGGGCACGACCATGTCCCGCCAGACAAGCTCGCCCGGCAGGAGAAAGGGCCAGGTAACGCTGGCGATGCACGCGGCGGCGACCGTGACCAAGCAGGCCGCGCGCACCGCAGCGGGGCGGCTGGCGGGAAGAAGGTGCGGCATGGGCGGACCTGCGGGCGGTTAGCTTGCCTGGTCGGCGCGGCGGCGCATGTACATCCGCGCGGCAACGATGAGCAGGACCACGCCCAGAGCCTTGCCACCCCAGCCGAGGATCGACATGGCCTTGGTCATGTTGACCGTGCTGGCGACCTCGTCCAGGGCGCGCTGCTGGCTTTCCGGGCTCCACTCGAGGCGCGCGTTGACCACGGCTCGCTCGCGCGCCGGGTCGGTGGCGTCGAGCTGGGCCGCCTCCTGCGGGGAGGTCGCAAAGCTGATGTCCACGTGGGTCACGGCGTTAACGATGGTGCCCGTGGTGGACTCGACCCAGACCGTGCGGCTGACCGAGTAATACGGCTCCAGCACGACCGTGTCCTCCGGCTGGTAGTCGAAGCGCTCCATGTCGGCCTGCGAATAGAAGTTCTCCGCTGGGCCGACGACCTCGGTGGCCGCGTCCGCGTCCGCGCTCGCGCCGGCGAAGACGGAAAAGAGCAGCTTTTCCACCTCCGAGTCGAGCTCACGGCCGTGCAGGTCCTGCTGGAAGGTGTAGGTGGGGATGCCGTCTACCTTCTCGGTGCCGGAGAAGTCCAGCGGCTCCGAGCCGTGCAGCAGCGGGTCGTAGAGCGGGTAGGAGCGCTGTTCGGTGTCGGCGGGGAAGAAGTACTGTAGCCCGTCGTGTTCGAAGCCGGGGTCCGTGATCTCGTCGCCGCCCTCGCCCAGCGATATAGTCAGCGCGGTCGAAGGCCCGGAGGCCGGGAAGGTCGACTCCCGGTTCAGCACCGAGGACTCGCTCACGCGCGCGGCCAGGTGGTCGTCGATGAGGGCGGTGACCTCGGATTCGGAGCTGGCCAGCGTGGAGTCGTCTGCTTTGCCGGTCTGGGTGTGGCGCTCGACCTCCACCGGCACGTCCCGGATGAAGCAGGCCAGAGGGTACTGCGTCTGGCCGTTGGCCAGCTTTGCCGGGGCGCACTCGGGGTTGGCGGCGCGCTGCGAATTCGGCTTCCCGGCGCGGAAGGCCTGGTAGTCCAGGACCATTGACTCCGGGGAGGTGGCCGTTACCTGGTAGTCGATGTCGCGGGAGAGCTGGCGCGTCTGGTTCTCATACATCGCGGGGACCACCGCGCCGATAATGAGCGCGCAGGCTGCCGCCACCACGGTCCAGAACAGGCGGCCGCGGAGCCGGAGGAAGCGCTTCATTGCAGTATCATGTCCAATCACGGAAAGTTACAGGTTCTGGTTGCACGGGCGCTTGCGGGCAAAACCCCACAGCGAACATGCCCCGGCGAGGGAAGGAGGCAGCGTGCCGCACGCTCACGCGAAACACCGCCAGCCTGCCGCGCCCCACACCGGCGTGCATAACACCTTACCGCAGCGGCTCGACGCCCTAGACGGTCTGCGCGCGGTCGCGTCGCTGGGCATCATCGTCACCCACGTCAGCTTCCAGACCGGCACTGGCTGGGGTTGGGCCGAGCGCTTCGATTATTTCGTGGCGGTCTTCTTCGCGCTCAGCGCCTTCGTCCTGTGGCGCCGGCGGGAGCGCTACGCCGCCCGCGGCTGGTCGCGCTACTACCGCAGCCGCACCGCCCGCATCGCGCCGGCCTACCTGGTCTGCGTGACCGCGGTTTTGGCCCTCTTGCCGTCGGCCGCCGGGGTGAGCCTCCAGCAGGTTACCGCCAACCTCACCTCGACCCAGATCTTCTGGCCAGACGGCCTGGCGCCCGGGCTGACCCACCTGTGGTCGCTGTGCGTGGAGATCGCCTTCTACTTAACGATGCCCCTGCTGGCCATTGCCGTCGATCTCCTCCCGGGCGGGCGCCGGGTGCGCTGCCTGGTGATTGCGGCCTGGGCCGCGGTGAGCCTGGGCTGGGCGTGGCTGCCCTTCGTGGCGAACGCGGACTCGGACGGGATTAACACCCAGATCTGGCCGCCGGCTTATTCCCTGTGGTTCGCCGTGGGCATGCTGGCCGCCGAGGCCGAAGGCCGCGTGCCGGCTTGGGTCCAGCGGGCCGCCAGGTGGCGCTGGCTGTGGCTGGGCCTGGCCGCCGGGTGCATCTGGCTGGCCAGTCGGGAGTGGTTCGGCCCGCGCGGGCTGACCCACCCGGACCCGGACGAATTTGCCCGTCGCATCCTGGTCGGTGGGGCCTTCGCCGCCTGCGTGGTGTTGCCCTTCGTCTTCGCACCGCGCTCGCGGGTGCTGGAATCCGCGCCCCTGCAGGCGGCCGGGGTCTGGTCTTATGGCATCTTCCTCTGGCACGTGGCGGTCCTCGAGCTGGTCTTTCCGTTGCTGGGCATCGACCTGTTTAGCGGCGGGGCCATTAACTTCGTCCTCGTGTGCCTGGCCACGGTGGCCGGCACGGTAGTGGTCAGCGCCGCCGGCTACGAATGGGTGGAACGCCCCGGCGCGCGCGTGGTGCGGGCGCTGTGGCCGGTGTGGGAAGATGCGGCGAACACGCAGGCGATCGCCCCGGCGCACAGGGCGGTGACCAGCACCGAATCGCCGGCATAGCCCGCGCTCGGCCAAGGCGCGCGCGCCAGCATCGCCCCGGCGGCCGCCAGCAGCGCGGCGGACAAGGCCGGGGCCGGCAGCGTCGTCCAACGCACCGCCGCGAACGCCGCTATCCCTGCTAGCAGGGCCGGCCATCCCACCAGAGCGAGCCCGCCCGCGGCCAGTACTAGGCACAGTGCCCGGGGCGGGGCTGGGAAGGAGCGCGGCACGTGCTCGCCGCGCCGGCGCCAACAGACCACCGCGCAAGCGATAACCGTCAGCAGCCCCAGCGCCCCGCCGCCGAGAAGGCCGGCCTGGTAGGCGCCGGTCGACGCGAAGGTCATGCGGAAGGTGCCGCTCGCGCCCGCCGGAATGATAAAAGCCTGGGTGGCCGCGTCTACCTGCCGGGCCTGCAGCGGGGCATCGTCCAGCCAGCCTTTGAGCCCGGCGTTGTACGCGCGCCCGGTAATCAGCAGTCGCTCGTGGTCTGCCGGCGCGATAGCCTCCCCGGTCGGTTCAAGGGGAGTGCGCGGCAGCTCGCCCAGCTGGACCCAGGCCGCCGCGGTTTCCAGCCGGTGCGTGCCGGCCGGCAGCCGCACCGTCTCACCCGTTCGGTAGTCGCGGCCGTCGATGCGCACCGCCGGTGCCTCGGCGTCTTCGTCGGCGTCTGTGTCGGCGTCGGATCCAGCACCTGCGCGCAGGGGAAGCTCCATGTCCCGCGGCGCGGTGAAGTCCCGGATGATAGTACCCGTGTCCACGGTCAGCCGCTGGAAGAAGAAGGCCTCCACGTTGGGTGAGGTATCCGATACCGTCACGACGCGTTCGATGGGGTGGCCGGCGACCTCGGCGGCGGTGATGCCGACGCGCTCGTGCGGCGTGATGCGCACCGCGGTGCTGTCGCCGCCGGGCACGCGCACCGTGGTCTCCTCGCCGGCGCTAAGCTCTACCTCGACGGAGGCGGAGCCGGACGAGACGGTCGCGCGGGCGTCGTCGGTGGCGGTGAGCCTGAGCACCGGGGAGGCGAAGACCTCGCCCTGCGGGGCCTGGAGCTCTAGCCAGCCGGTCTGTCCCGGGGCCGGCCACCAGGCGGTATCCTCCTGCCCGTCCACCGCGGCGGTGACGGAACGGGCGGGATCGGCGCCGCCGAAGGAGTCGGCATCGGCGGCCGAGGACTCCGCGACCACGCGGCCGCCGTGTTCTTCGACCGCTACCGCCCGGCCCGCCGAGGGGTAGTCGCGCAGCCGGTTGTGGACCCGGGGCCTATCGCCTTCGGCCAACGGCGCGGAGACCGGGCCGTCTAACGTGCCGTAGTTGCGGTCGACCAGCAGCGGCGTATCGGTCACGATGTCGGCGTCCGCGTCGACGAGCTCGCGCGCGCCGGGCGCATCCACCATGTCCAGCAGGGCGAGGACTTCGCCGCCGCCGGCCACGCGCACGGGGGCGCCGTTAGCCATTTGCAGGTCCTGCTGCGGATCGAGCAACACCACGTCCACCTCGCCAAAGGTGTGGACCGTGCCCGGCAGGTCTTCCGCGCGAACCGAGCTATCCCCGCCCGCCGGCTCATCCAGATCGTGGCGCAGCAGCACCGCGCCGATGCCCAGGCGCTGCAGGGCCTTCGCGCCCGCCGCCGCGTCGTGTTCTAGGGCCGCGGTAATCCCGTCCAAGCCGCGGATGGCCGACGGCGGGATAAGTGGGATGGCGTCGCGGACGGCCCAGGGGACTTCCAGCAGCGGCTGCGCCGGCTCGTCGCGGGTCCAGCCCCAGTCTTGCCGGGCAAAGGACGCGTGCGGGTAGATGAGCGTGCGGGTGCCGGCGGCGTGTTCGTTGAGGAACTCGGCGGCCTCTTCCCAGTACTGTGGCACCTCCTCGTAGGCCCCGCGCGGCAGCAGGCGCCCGGACAGGGCCGGGAACGCGCTGGCCGCCACCACCACGGCCAGCAGCAGCCCGGTGGTCTGCCGCCGGTCGGGACGCAAGGTCCGCGGCCAGCCGAGGCGCGCTCCCAGCTGCGCCAGGCCGAGTACCAGCGGCAGGCGCACCAGCGGATCGAATTTGTGCAGGTTGCGCAGCGCGGCTAGCGGCCCGTCGAGCAGCTCCCGGTAAGCCGGCAGGCTGGTGCCCAGCACCGCGACGCCCACTATCAGCACCACCGACCACGTCCGCGGCAGGCGGCACAGGCCCACCAGGCCGGCGGCGACCACGGCCATGGTCGCCAGGACGAAGACGGGCTCGGCCACCAGCAGCACGCCGGCGGTACGCTCGGTGTCGACGAAGGGAGACCAGCTGGTCGTCCCACGCAGGATCTCGGCCAGGTTGAGCCAGCGCGTGGTGACAAACGCCGACTCGATGAATTCCGTGAAGGGCGCCGCAAAGCGCCCGAGCACCAGCAGCGGGACGATCCACCAGGCGCTGACCAGCGCGCAGCCGGCCAGCCAAGCACCGAAGAAGCGCCAGCGCCGCTGGCAGAGCAAGACCACCGCCGCCGGGATGCAGGCGGCCAGGGTGGCGGTAGCATTGACCGCGCCCATCAGCGCGACCGGGATGACCGCGGCAGCCCATTGCCAACGCACCGACCGCGGGGCGAGGCAGGCCACCAGGACCCAGGGAGCCAGCATGACCGGCCAGGTCTCCGAGGAGATCGTGGTTAGCGTGGTCAGCGTGCGCGGGGAAAGCGCGTAGGCCAGCGCCGCGATAAAGGACCACCCCGGGCCCGCGTCGGTGGCGCGCCGGGCCAGCAGGAACGCCCCGGAAAAGCCCACGCCGGTCACCAGCAGCCACCACAGGCGCAGCGCCACCCACTCCGGCAGGGGATCGGTGGCTAGGAAGAAGAGCCCGTGTGGGAAGAGGTAACCGTAGGCCTGGTTTTGTAGCTGGCCCAGGGTAAACGCATCCGTCCAGGGGGTCAGCGCGCCCTGCAGGAAACCCGCCGGGTTGACCAGCAGGTCGTGCTTGGTGTCGGCCGCGACCTGGGTGTTGTGCCCGAACTGCAGGACAAAGACGACGATCGCCAAAAGCCCCCACCCGGCGAGGTGGGGGCGAAGTTTAGGGGACAGCCGGGGCACGCCTACTGGCGGGAGCCGTACTCAGGCCCGCCCAGCACGGCGTCATCGGCCGGCACCGCGTGGCCGGAAGGCACCGTATCAGCGTCGCTGAACTGGGCGATCCCCACGATGGTGACCACGCCGAGCACCAGGCCGACCACGGCGCTGCCGACGGCCGGGCCCAGCGTGCGCTTTGTTAAAGAGTCGGATTCTACTGCCATGGGACCAAATCCTAGCAGCTACTCGAAGTATTCCGGGTCATCTTCTTCGTCCTCGTCGTTTTCCGGTGGGACGATAAAGACCGGGATGCCGGCGTTGCGCACGATCTGGTCGGCGGTGGAGTTAGTCCACCAGGAGCGGAAGCCAGTCAGCGCGCGGGTGCCGGTGACGATGACGTCCACGTCCAGCTCCTGCGCGGCATCCACGATGGCGGAGGCGATAGTCGTGGCGGATTCGACTAGGTGGGCGCGTCCCGCCAGGCCGAGTCCCTCGGCCACCTCGACGCCGCGGCGGCAGATAGCCAGCGCCTCTTCGTAGGCCGGGTCTTCCTCGGTGGTCTCCGGGGAGACCGTCGACTGGTGCAGGCCGGTGCGGCTAACCGCACGGGCGGCCTGGCGGGCGGCCGGCTCCCAGGCGGTGAGGATCTCTACCGTGCTGGGGCGCAGCAGCTGCGCGGCTTGCTGCATGGCGCGGGCGGCGCGCTCCGAGCCGTCGAACGCAATTAACATGGTTTGGCCGTTACTCATGCCCGCCATCTTAGTCGGCATTCGGGCGTGTTGTGGCTGACTAATGGCAGACTATAGGCCATGATTCCGTTTCCCCGGCCCGCGGAGTGGCGTCGTCGCCTGCCAGCTGCCACCCGCATCAGTGCCGCGCTTGTGCGGGTTGCGCTGGTTGCCGTGGTAGCCGTCGTGGCCGGTGGTGGCGCGCTCAGCGCCTGCTCGTCGGACGAGGCGGAGCAGGCAGCGCCTTCGGCTGGTGTGGCCAGCAGCGAAACTAAAACGAGTTCTTCGGCCCCGCAGACGAGCTCTTTCACGAGCGAGACGGAACCGGCACCAGCGGTGCAGCTGCCCGCCACCCGGCGCGAGCAGCTCGCCTCGTTGCTGATGCCGGGCGTGGTCAACTACGACGACGCGCTGGCGAAACTCAAGGCCGGGGCCGGTGGTATCTTCATCACCAGCTGGGCGGACCCGGAGCTGTTGCAGACCCCGGGGCGGGATATCCACGCCCTGCGCGCGGCGGTCGGTCGCGACTTTGATGTCTCCATCGATTTTGAGGGAGGACGGGTCCAGCGTTTCTCGGAAATCCTGGGGGATTTCCCCACCCCGCGGGACATGGCCGCCGGCGGCACCGCCGAGGCCGAGCGCCAGGGCTTCGCGGTGGGCCAGACCCTGTCCGCCCACGGTATTACCGTGGACTTCGCACCGGTTATCGACGTCGATGGCGGTGGCCTGAACGTGGTGGGCGACCGTTCCTTCTCCCATGACCCAGCCGCGGCGGGTGAGCTCGGCGCCGCTTTTGCCCGGGGCCTGCACAACGCCGGGGTACGGCCGGTGTTCAAGCACTACCCGGGGCACGGCCGCGCCAGCGGGGACACGCACCAGGGAATGGCGACCACCCCGCCGCTGGACCAGCTGGTGGGCTACGACCTGGTGCCCTTCGACGTCGCGCTGCCCCAATCGCCGGGCACCGGGGTCATGGTGGGGCACCTGGTGGTGCCGGGGCTGGGCGACGGGGTCACCCCGGCTAGCCTTAACAACCACGCCTACGGGCTGCTACGCGAGCACGCCGGTTTCCGCGGCCTGACCTATACCGATGATCTCACCGGTATGAAGGCGATTACGGACCAGATGTCCCCAGAGGAAGCCGTCACCGCCTCCCTGGCCGCCGGCGCAGACCAGGCGCTATGGTCAACCGCCGTGGACTTCCAGAGCGTCCTAAACCACCTGGAAGCGGCCGTGGATGCCGGCCAACTCCCGCCCGAGCGGGTGGCCGAATCCGCCCTGCGCGTGGCCGAATCTCATACGGAACCCGAACCCACCCCAGGCGCGGGTCCCGGAACGGGACCACACGCGGAGTAGCCTCCGAGGACGCTACATGTGTCACCCCCGGTGTCCCCTTACCCGCCCGGCGCGGTTGCCTTGATAATACTTTAGGCCTCCTGACTAGGAATTAGGGCCGGTAAACCATTACTGTAGTGCGTGTGAGTAAAGCGAACGGAAAACGCGGAGTGAGGGGTTGGGCCATTGCCCTGGGCATCATGGTCGGCCTTTTCGTCATCGCGGGCGTTGCCTACGCCATGGATGTCGTGGCGAACCAAGGCAAGACGCCCCGGGCCGTCTCCGTCGGTGGAGTAGATATTTCCAACATGGAACGCCGCGACGCCGTGGCGAAACTGGAGGACGAGCTCGGGGACGTGGAAAACCAACCCGTGACGGTCACCGCCGGGGAAAAGACCACGGAGTTCATCCCCCACGAGGCCGGCCTGCAGATGGACTTCAAGAAAGTCGTGGACGGCATCGAGGATGCTTCCCTGAACCCGTTTGCCCGCGTCTACAGCTTCTTCGCGCCCCAGCGCGAATACGACGTCGACACCGAGGTCGACGAGGCCGCGTTCCAGCCCACCGTCGATCGTCTCACTGAGGATCTGACCATCCAGCCCAAGGACGGTGCGGTCAATCTCGCTGGCGGCAAGGTCAACGTCACCGACGCCGTGACCGGCCAGTCCGTCGATCGCGAGGAGCTGGCCACGGAGGTCTCCGAAGGCTGGGTTGACCCCGAGGGCGTCGAGGTCGACGCGGAGGAAACCGAGCCTGCCGTTACTCAGGACGAGGTGGAAAAGATGGCCGAGGGGGACGCCGCCGATGCCGTGGCCGGTGATCTCGTCACCCACGGCCGCGACGACGTCGAGTCCCGCATCACCCCGGCCGAGGTCGAGCAGTTCGTCACGGTTGAGCCGCATGACGGCAGGCTGGAGCTGAAGATCAACAACGAGCGAGCCCAGGAGATGATAGGCGAAGCCCTCAAGCCTTCGGTCCAAGTCAAGCAGAACGCCTCCATCTCTTTTTCCGGCGGTTTCAAACAGGTCACCCCGCACCGCGACGGCGTGGTCATCGACTGGGACAAGACCATGGACGGCTTTGACGAGCGTGTCAAGGACAACAAGGACCGCGAGTGGGACGCCGAGTACCGCGACGAGCCCGCCACGTTCACCACCGAGCAGGCGGAAAACGCCAGCTTCGACGACGTCGTGGGGGAGTTCACCACCGGTGGCTTCTCCGGCGCGTCGGGGCAGAACATCAAGCGCGTGGCTGACCAGGTCAACGGTGCCTTCCTGGCCCCGGGCGAGACCTTCTCACTCAACGGCTACACCGGCCCGCGCGGCACCGCGCAGGGCTATGTCGAGTCCGGCATCATCATCGACGGCCGCGCGGGCGAGGCCGTCGGCGGCGGTATCTCCCAGTTCGCCACCACCTTGTACAACGCCGCCTACTTCGCGGGCATGGAAGATACCGCCCACACCCCGCACTCCTACTACATCTCGCGCTACCCGGCCGGCCGCGAGGCCACCGTGTACGAGGGAGCTATCGACCTGCAGTTCACCAACAACTCCGAGCACCCAGTGATGATTTCGACTAGCTACAGCAACAGCGAAATTACCGTGCAGCTCAAGGGCACCAAGACCGTCGAGGTCGAATCCATCAACAACGGCCGCTGGGCCCAGACCCAGCCGCAGCCCAAGCAGGTCGATGCCGATGATTGCTCGCCGTCGTCAGGCGCGCCGGGCTTTACCACCTCGGACACGCGCGTCATCCGCAACCTGAGCGGCCAGGAGATCTCCCGGGAAACCACCACCACGGTCTACGACCCGCAGCCGATCGTCACCTGCAGCTAGACAAACGGCAACCCAGATTTAACCCAGACCTAAGGGGCGCGTATGAAAAAGGCGGGGCACCGAGTGGTGTCCCGCTTTTATGCGTGGAGCCGGCGACGAGAATCGAACTCGCGCTCTCAGCTTGGGAAGCTGATGTTCTACCATTAAACTACGCCGGCAGAGCCTGAAATGTGCGCCCATTGCTGGGCATACATCAAGCGCTAGGAAACACTCTACACCCTCGCTGACCCCGGGTGAAAACCGGGTCGCCTACCTGCTAGTAGACTCGGACACGTGCTTTTATCAGATCGAGATATCCGGGCCGCCATCGAGGATGAATCGCTGCAGATCGAGCCCTTCGATGCCAACCTCATCCAGCCCTCGTCCGTGGACGTGCGCCTGGATAAGTACTTTCGCGTGTTCAACAACTCCCGGTACACCCATATTGATCCGAAAGAAGAGATGCCGGATCTGACCAGCCTGGTCGAGGTAGCCGACGGCGACGCCTTCGTGCTGCACCCGGGCGAGTTCGTCTTGGGCGCCACACTGGAGAAGTTCACGCTGCTGCCGCACCTAGCCGGCCGCCTAGAGGGTAAGTCCTCCTTGGGGCGGTTGGGATTGCTCACGCACTCCACCGCGGGCTTTATTGACCCCGGCTTTTCCGGGCACATCACCCTGGAGTTGTCGAACACGGCCAACCTGCCGATCGTCCTGTGGCCGAACATGAAGGTCGGCCAGCTGGCGATCTTCAAAATGACCTCGCCGGCGCAGGATCCCTACGGCAGCGGGGCGCTGGGCTCGAAGTACCAGGGCCAGCGCGGGCCCACCCCGTCGAAGTCCTACCTGAACTTTCGCTAAGGTTTTAGGACCCGGCACCCAGATTTAATTCTCTGTTCAACTCGGGCGCTTAAGATAACCGCTTATGCGCATGACTGTGATTGGCACCGGATACCTGGGTGCGACGCACGCCGCTTGCATGGCCGAACTCGGCCACGAGGTTCTAGGCGTGGACGTGGACCAAGCAAAGATTGACTCCCTGGCAGCGGGCAAGGTTCCCTTCTACGAGCCGGGCCTGCCGGAGGTACTCGAGCGCAACTTAGGCGGCGGGACGCTCAGCTTTAGCACGGATTACGCCGCGGCCGCCGAATTCGCCAACGTCCACTTTTTGGGTGTGGGCACCCCGCAGCGCCACGGTTCCTACGCGGCGGACATGACCTATGTCCGCGCGGTCATTGAAAAGCTGGTCCCGTTGCTCCACGGCCAGCACCTCATCCTGGGCAAGTCCACCGTGCCGGTGGGCACGGCGGCGGAACTGCAGCAGGTGGCTAACGAGCTGGCCCCGGAAGGCACCGAGGTGGAAATCGCGTGGAACCCGGAGTTCCTGCGCGAGGGCTACGCAGTCAAAGACACCATCACCCCGGACCGCATTGTCATCGGCTGTCGGGAGGGGGAGTCCCGTGCGGAGGAGGTGGCCCGCCAGATTTACGCCGAGCCGCTGCGCCAGGACACTCCCTTCATCGTGACGGACCTGCAGACCGCCGAGCTGGTTAAGGTCTCGGCGAACGCGTTTTTGGCCACCAAGATCTCGTTCATCAACGCTGTGTCGGAGATCTGTGAGATCGCGGGCGCTGACGTCGTGGCTCTGGCGGATGCCATCGGGCTGGACGAGCGCATCGGCCGCAAGTTCTTGGGCGCCGGGCTGGGCTTCGGTGGCGGCTGCCTGCCGAAGGATATCCGCGCGTTCATGGCGCGGGCGGGCGAGCTCGGCGCGGACCAGGCTCTGACCTTCCTGCGCGAGGTCGACGCCATCAACATGCGCCGCCGTGACCGCGTGGTGGATCTGGCCAAGGAGTCTTTTGCCGGCTCCCTGCTGGGCCACCGCGTGACGGTGCTGGGCTGCTCCTTCAAGCCGAACTCGGACGATGTACGCGACTCGCCGGCCCTATCCGTGGCCGGCTCGCTGTCTCTGGCGGGCGCGGCGGTGACCGTGTACGACCCGGAGGGCATGGACAACGCCCGGAAGGTCTTCCCGACGTTGGACTACGCCCCCGACGTGGACACGGCTCTGAGCGGTACCGAGCTGGTCATCCTGGCCACGGAGTGGAAGCAGTTCCGCGAGCTCGACCCGGTAGCCGCCGGCAAGTTGGTCGCCCGCCAGCACATCATCGACGGGCGCAACGTGCTTAATGTGCGTGAATGGCAGGCGGCCGGTTGGGATCTCGTGGCCCTGGGTCGGAGTGTGTAAACGCCGCAATCAGCGTCGTGACCGGCACGGCGCTGACCAGGGAGAGCGCGCCCACCCCGGAACGCAGTAGCTCGGTGGCGATGACGTCGCTGCTCAAGACCTGGCCGGCGGAGGCATCGGCCGCGGAGATGAGCAGCAACAGCGGCAGCGCGGCACCCGTATACGACAGCACGATGGTGTAGACCATGGACGCGATGTGGTCGCGCCCGACCTTCATGGCGGAGATAAACAGCCGCCGCCGCGGCATCTCAGGATCGATAGCGGCCAGCTCGTGGACGGTGGAGGCCTGCCCGATGGAGACGTCGTTGAGCCCGCCGAGTGCGCCGACAATGAACCCGGCCAGCAGCACGCCGACCACGGACAGCTGCGGTAGATAGAGCAGCAGTTTGAGGTTGTCCTCGGAGGACAAGCCCTGCAGGTGGGACGTCCGGATGGCGATTATGGCCACCACCGTGGCCACGGCCAGGGCGACCAGGCTGCCGGCCAGCGCCGAGGCGGATTTGAAGTTCCAGCCGTGGACCAGGGGGATGGCCACGACCAGGATGGCCGCGCACGCGACGATCGTGACGGGGACAATAGACTGGCCGGCGGTGATGGCCGGCAGGAGGAAGAAAAAGACGATGGCCAGGCTAAAAGCCAGGCCGATGAGCGAGCGCAGGCCGTGCCACGCGGCGAAGATGAGGATGGCGGCGACGACGACCAGGCCCCAGGCCCACAGGGCGGAGCTGCGCTCGTAGTCGGCGAAGGCGTAGTGGGCCTGCCCGTCGGCGGGATTTTCCGACAGGGTCATGGTGATGTGGTCACCAACCTCAAGTACCGGCTCGCCGGCCACGCCGTAGTGCACCAGCTGGGTCATCTTCCCTGCATCCGGCCCGTCTTCCAGGTCCACCAGGGCGCGGCGGCAGGAATCATCGTGGGCCCCGGCGGCCTCCGCGGCGGTGGTGCGCGGCGGGGTATCAAAGGCCGTGCCGGTGACCGGGGAAGCGCAGGCGTTGGAATCAACCTGGGTGACGGTGCCGGTCACCCGCGGCTGGTTCAGCGAGTACGCGCGGTCGAAGTCCTCGCTGGTGTCCGGGCCGGAGCTCGGCCAGAGCCAGACGAACCCCACGGCGGTGGCGGCTACTACCAGCCCCAGCACGCCCACGAGGAGGCGTTGCCACAGGTTTAGATTGGCCGGCTTTACTGAGTGTCGTGCCATAGCCATTAATAGTAAATGTTTTCAATTCTGTGCGCGCACAAAGCAGCGCCGGCAGCGAAGAAAACCACTTCGGGGCTGGGCCTGGCATGCTTACCGCGGCTACCGCGGACGGGCGCGCGTCCAGCGGTTACTGGCGGTAGCTGGCCAGGAAGTTGCCTAGGCGCTCGATGGCGCTGTCCAGCTGGGACGCCCATGGCAGGGTGACCACGCGGAAGTGGTCTGGGTCCGGCCAGTTGAAGCCGGTGCCCTGCACCATGAGGATTTTCTCCGAGCGCAGGATGTCCAGCATCAGTTTGGAGTCGTCGTGGATCTCGTAGACGTTCGGGTCCAGTCGCGGGAAAGCATAAAGGGCACCCATCGGTTTCACGCAGCTGACGCCGGGGATTTCATTGAGCTTTTCGTAGGCGATGTTGCGCTGCTTGAGCAGGCGGCCGCCCGTACCGGTCAGCTCGTAGATGGACTGGCGCCCGCCGAGCGCGACCTGGATGGCGTGCTGGGCCGGGACGTTGGGGCACAGGCGGGTGCCGGCGAGCAGCTCTAGGCCTTCGATGAAGCCGGAGGCGTGGTTCTTCGGGCCGGTGAGCACCATCCAGCCGGCGCGGTAGCCGGCCACGCGGTAGGCCTTGGACAGGCCGTTGTAGGTAATGCACAGCAGATCCGGGGCCAGGGAGGCGATGGAGGTGTGCTTCGCGCCGTCATAGAGGATGCGATCGTAGATTTCGTCGGCCAGGATGAGCAGGTTGTGCTCGCGGGCGATGTCCACGATCTGTTGCAGCGTCTGCCGGGAGTAGACCGCGCCCGTCGGGTTGTTCGGGTTGATGACTACGATGGCCTTGGTCTTCTCCGTCACCTTGGACTTGATGTCCTCGATGGACGGGTTCCAGTCGTCCTCCTCGTCGCACAGGTAGTGCACCGGGGTGCCGCCGGCCAGGGAGGTGGCCGCCGTCCACAGCGGGTAGTCCGGGGCCGGGATGAGGACCTCGTCGCCGTCGTTGAGCAGCGCCTGGGTGGTCATGGAAATCAGCTCAGAGACACCGTTGCCCAGGTAGACATCCCCGAGGTCGAAGTGCGGAAAGTCCTCCAGCTCGTAGCGGGTGACGATGGCGCGGCGGGCGGGGATGATGCCCTTGGAGGTGGAATAGCCCTGGGAGGTGGGCAGCGCGGCGATCATGTCGCGCATGATGACGTCCGGTGCGTCGAAGCCGAAGACCGCCGGGTTACCCGTGTTGAGCTTCAAAATGTTGTGGCCGTCGAGCTCCATGCGCTCTGCCTCGGCCGAGACCTCCCCACGGATGTCGTAGGCGACACCCTTGAGTTTGTCGGATTGGTCAAAAATTCGGCGGTTCGGCGTGGTAGTCATGCCGCAATTGTGCCATTTTTTCACCCGCGGTGACGAAATTTGGGCCGGAAAGTGTCCTAATCGCCGTGCTTCTTGGTGTCCTTAGGCTGGCTCCAGTTGTCCACGCGGCGCTTGGCGAAGTCGAGAGCCTGGCCGGTCAGTTCGCCCGCGGTCTGCTTGTTATGGGCCCACATCAGGGCGCGCTGCTCGGCCTGGGTGGCCAGGATTTCCTTGCGCTTTTGGCGCTCGACCTGGCGCGGGCTGGGGGCGTGCCAGGAGCTGGGGCCTACCTTGAGCACATACAGCGCGATCCACAGCACAGGGATGAGCAGGAAGGCGGCGACGGAGGCAGACATCAGCCCCACCGCGGCGCCGACCCCGGCCGCGCCGAAGGCACCGATGAATGCGGAGGTCCCGCCGATGGTCAGCAGCAGGCTGCCGATGAGCCCGGTGGCCAGCTTGGGTTTGCGGCCGGCCTCCCAGGCCCGTTCGACGTCGGCGCGGGAGTAGATCTTCGGCTCGGCGATGGGCTGGTCCGGGATGTCGGTGAATAAGGGGACGATGTCGCGGCGGGTGCGTGCGCCCATGACGGAATCGGAGCGTTCCTCGAATTCGTCCACGCTAAGGCGGCCCTCGCCGACGGCCTTGGCCAAAGCGGTCAGGGCGTCGTTGCGTTCGGCATCAGACAGGCGCAGGGAATCGTCGTAGCTCATACCCAAAAGTCTATCCGTTCTTGCCGCCGCAGTCGCCATCCTGTGCGTCACCATCCGCCGCGGTACCCTCTCCAGCTGCGTCGGAACCAACCGCCTCGGACCCCTGCCCGTTGTGGCTAGCCTCGTGGCGTTTGAGGTTCTCGTGCTCGGCGTTGTCGCGGTCGCGCAGTTCGGCCAGGGAGGTCGGCTCGGAATCATGCGCCGGGGCCTGTTCCACGACGCGTGCACGGTAGGTGGAGCGCTTGCCGGTGACCGGGTCCTTTTCCTGGCACAGACTGGCCAGGATGGGGAAAATGAGCACGGTCAGCGCGCCGCCGGCGATAAAGAGCGAGGATTGCTCGTTGTCCATGATCCCAGAGCTGACCGCGATGGAGGTCACCGCCACGATAATGGGCAGGCCCGTGGCCGCGTAGAAGGCGACCTGGAGGCGCTCGCGGACAGTCTCGATCTCGGAGCCGGTGTGGTGGAGGTTCTCGCGCAAGAAGACCGGCAGGCCGCGGGTAACGAGGATGAGCAGCGGGATGCTCACTACGAGCAGCGGCCGGCTGGTGATGACGTTCCAGTCGATCGACATGCCGGCGACCACGAAGAAGACGGGGATGAGCATGGAATAACACAGCACGTCCAGGCGGTGTTCGAGGCGCTGGTGGAACTCGTTCGGGATGATCTGGTGGAAAATCATGCCTGCGGCGAACGCTCCCAGCACGATGTCGAGCTCGAAGACCGCGGCCACCGCCATCAGCACGGCGAGCACAAGCATGATGAGCCGCAGGATGGTCTGGTTCGTCGAACCGGCGCCCTGTAGAAAGGCGTTGCGCACCAGCGGCATGGCCTTGGCGACCACGCCCGGCACCATTGCCAGGGCCACCGCGATGGCGAAAAAGCCCAGCAGGATAAGCCCGGTCTGCCAGGTAGAACGCGTGGACAGCAGCAGCGCCATCGCCAGGATGGGGCCGACCTCGCCGATGGCGCCGTGGATCATGACCGAACGCCCTACCTGGGTGCCCATCATGCCGTTCTGCTTGAGCATAGGCGTGATGGTGCCCAGCGCCGTTGAGGTCACCGCGATGGCGATGACGATAGCCAGCGGCAGGTTATCGAAACGGAAGATCGCCCACGCGCCCAGCAGGCTCGCCGCCAGGCACATCGCCCACGTGGAGGCCGCCGTGCGGGCCTCTTTCGACTTCAGCGACGTGATGTTGATTTCGAAGCCGGCCAGTAAGAACAGCGCACCGACGCCAATCTCGCTGAGCATCTCAATGCCCGGGTCCTTGTGCGCCAGATCCAGCACCGATGGGCCGATAATCATGCCGAAAATCAGCAGCAGCGGCACCGCCGGCAGCCGCCGCCCAGTCATGAAGGAAACCAGGGGCGCGGCCAGCGCAGCGGCCATAATCCACGCGAAGGAGACCAGCGAATTCGTAATTCCTTCGTCACTCGCCGCCAGAATCAGGGCGGCGCCGGAGTCGCTATTAAACACCTGCTATACCTTAGCCGGAACAGGCCTTTTTCCCAGAACTCAGGCAGCGTCACGCAGCTCACTCACGATGCCGCAGCCGACGCCCGCCTTAGTCGTCCTGGTAGGAGTCTGCCTCAGCGTCCGGTTCGGTATCCGATGCCGAACCAGCAGCCGGGGCCGAAGGAGCAGCGGGCGCTGCGGGTGCGCTAGGAGCACTGGGCGCCTTGGGTGCGCTCGGCACTGCCGGCGCGGAAGGCGCGGCAGGTGCCTGGGGCGCAGCGGGTGCAGTAGGAGCCTTCGGCGCAGCCGGGGCAGAGGGCACCGCCGGTGCTTCAGGCGCTGCTGGTGCCTTGGGAGCCGAAGGCGTGGGGCTTGCTGGAGCGGCAGGTGCGCTCGGCACACTTGGTGCAGCGGGAGCGCTAGGAGCAGCCGGCGCGGAAGGATTGCTTGGCGCGGCCGGTGCAGCCGGAGCACTGGGAGCAGCGGCCGGCGCGGTTGGAGCGCTCGGGGCAGTGGGGACACTGGGTGCTGCGGGCGCGCTAGGTGCTGCCGGGGCCTTGGGAGCAGGTGCCGCTGGGGCTGCCGGCCGTGCTGGCGTGACGGTTTCGGTGTTCGCTGTTTCTGCTGTGTCGGTGGTGTTCTCGGTGGGCTGGGCGGTCTTGCGGGTCAGGCGGAGGGGCTCGCCGAGGAAGGCCTTGGGGCGGGCCGGTGGCAGGGTTCCATCGGCATCGGTAGCGATGGAGCTGCGTAGCATCTGGGCGACGTCGGTGACGGGGGTCTTGCCCTCGTTGAGGGTCTTCACACCGCCGGTGAGCATGACGTTGCAGAAGGGGCAGCCGGTGGCGATTTCCTCGGCGCCGGTGGACAGTGCTTGCTCGGTGCGGAACTCGTTGACGCGGGTGCCGAGCTTTTCTTCCATGAACATGCGGGCGCCGCCGGCGCCGCAGCAGAAGGCGGAGTCGCGGTTGGCGTCCATCTCGTTGACCCTGACACCGGTGGCCTCCAGCAGCTCCCGGGGCGGGTCGTAGACCTTGTTGTGGCGGCCCAGGAAGCACGGGTCGTGGTAGGTGATGGGCTTGCGGTTTTCCGCGGTGCGGGGCACCGGTTTGAGTAGCCCGTCGCGCACCAGGCGGTTGAGTAGCTGCGTGTGGTGGAAGACGTCGAAGTGGCCGTCGAAGTCCGGGTACTCGTTGCGCAGTGTGTTGAAGCAGTGCGGGCAGGTGGTGATGATCTTGCGCTGACCGGCGGGCACGCCGTCGAAGGTCTCGTTGAGGGTGGCGACGTTTTCCTGGGCCAGCATCTGGAACAGGAACTCGTTGCCGGCGCGGCGGGCGGGATCACCCGTGCAGGTCTCCCCGGTGGCGAGCACGCCGAATTTCACGCCGGCGGTGTGCAGCAGATCGACGACGGCGCGGGTGGTGACCTTGGCGGCGTCGTCGTAGGCGCCGGCGCAGCCGACCCAGAACAGGTATTCCAGGTCCGCGAAATCGCTCTCGTCCTCACCGATTATGGGAACCTCAATGCCGTCGGCGCGGGCCTGGTCCACCCAGGTGCGGCGCTCAGAATTGTTGCGGCCCCAGGGGTTTCCTTTGGTCTCCAGGTTCTTGAACAGGCCGGTAAGCTCCGAGGGGAAGTCGGACTCGGCCAGCACCTTGAAGCGGCGCAGATCCGCGACGTGGTCGAGGTGCTCAATGTCGACCGGGCACTGGTCGACGCAGGCGCCGCAGTTGGTGCACGACCACAGGACATCGTCATCGATGACCCCGGCCATGGACAGCACGTCCACGCCCGCGTGCGGGTTGTAGTTATCCACCGCGGCAGAACCGAGGTCCATGACCAGTTTCTTCGGCGACAGCGGCTTGTCGGTATTCCAGGCCGGGCACAGATCCTGGCAGCGCCCGCACTCGGTGCAGGTGCCGGTGTCCAGCAGCAGCTTCCAGCTGCCCGGGGTGAGGTCTTCTTCCAGATCCGGGGTCGGTAGCTTGCCCAGGGCCTTATCACCATCCGGGTTGCGCTGGAAGAAGATGTTGAAAAACGCCAGGAAGCGGTGCCACATCACGCCCCAGGTGAATTGGCGGGAGATGAACACGATAAACGCCAGGCCGGTCAGCAGCTTGAACAGCGCGAAGGCCTGGATAAGGCCGGTGGAGGCCGGCAGTAGCTGCGACAGCGGGAGGCTGACAAAGTCGGTGGCGCAGCTCCCGCCGCCGTAGGTGGCGAGCTTGGAGGCCTTGACCAGCAGCATGCCGAGTCCCTCGGAAAAGACGATGGCTTCGACCAGGTAGGCGCTGGTGGTCTGCGAATTATAAAAGCGGCTGCCGCGCTCAGTATGGCCGAGCTTTAAGCGGACGGCGACGAGGAAGCCGATGCCCAGGACGGTGCCGAGCGCCAAAACCTCTTCGAGGAAGTGGTAGACCGGCCAGTCGCTCAGCAGCGGCCAGCCGCCGGCCGGGTTGAAGGCCTGGATATAGGCCTCAAACCAGACCAGGATGCCGAAGAGGAAGCCGAGCATGACCAGCCAGTGCGCGGCGTTGACTAGCGGGCGCCCCTTGAAGTGGGTGTGCCCGAGGACCTCCACCAGCACGCGCCCCAGGCGGCGCAGCGGCTGGTCGAAGCGATTGAGCTGGGTGGGCCCGCCGGAGCGGATGAAGGTAAACATGCCCCAGGCGCGGTAGCCGAAGTAGGCCCAGACGGGCAACGAGATCAGAACGGCAATCCAGCCGGCTAGCATGGGCGGGCTCCTTCATTGGCTGCGGATAAGTCAGGGGGAAGTACCTTACCTAGCCTAAAGGGTAGGGCGTGGAATCAAGATTTCATATTCATCCGCCAGTAGGCGCCGCGCTGCGCGAGCAGCTCGGAGTGGCTGCCCTGCTCGACGATGCGCCCGTTGTCCATCACGATGATGACGTCCGCGTCCCGGATGGTAGAAAGCCGGTGCGCCAGATAAAGGGCACGTCGCCGCGGGATACGCCCTCGTCAATGATGCTGGCGTTCAGCGAGGGCAGATAGAGCGTCGCCGCAGTCGAGGCCGACTGCAGCACGAGCACCGCTATAACGAAGCCAACGTAGGGCTTCGAGCGGCTCATAATAATTCGGATAAGTTCCACGCAGGCAATAGCAACCTAAGGCTGGGACACCCGCCTAGAGCTGCGCACAGTAGTTGGCGTGGGATCCGGAAAGGCTTGGTGCCTAGAAGCACAGCGGCGCCAGGCCGGCGCGGCTGATGACGGCGTCCCAGTCGGTGGGGGCTGCGGGTTCCGCGGTTGCCGCGGCGGGGTGGAAGCAGCCCTCCCAGGTAGTAGTGGCGAGGCCGCGGGCGTGCAGCTCCAGGAGCAGCAGATCGGGGTCAGCGTGGTTGCTGAGCGCATGCAGCTCGCGGTGGGTGATGTCGCCGTCGGAGCCGACGCGGACGTTGCCGATCAGCCGCAGGTGCGGCGTGCCGTCGGTGGGCGGGCCTGGGGCGGCGAAGTGACGCAGGAAGCCGAAGGGGGCGGGGCGGGAGGAGATGAGGTCGACACACATGCCGGCCCCGATGAGTCGCTCCGTGGCGGAAAGTGCGGCGGGGCCGTCGCCGATGACAGCGACGCGCGAGCCGAGGGCGCTAGGCATGATGACCTCCTTAGTGCAATTCGTCTAGACCGTACTGTCTGTAAATATAGTCCGAGCGGTACAGTATGGGGACAATTATATTCTGCCCGTTCCCCAAGTACAACGCCCCCGCGGGTGCGCGGAGCTGGAACTTCGGCTGCGCGAATCGGCCGCATTACCTAGAGTAAGGTGCACTGACCCCAAAGGAGCGCACTTAAAATAATGACAACAAACGTGAACCTGCTGGGTGGTGGTAAGAATTATCGCGACGCCAGCCAGAGTCCGGAAGGAACCCGGGACACCGCGCCGCTGTCGCCCGCGGTAGCCGCCGCCAACCAGGAACTGGTGGACCGCTGGGCGGACAAGCTGTACAACGCCAGCGCGGAGGACATCATGGACTTCACCGTGACCCACGCGCCGGGCCGCGTGGCGGTGACCATGTCTATGGAAAACACCGTGCTCGCCGAGCTGGCCCACTGCGCCGGGCTCGACGGGGATCTGCTCTTCATCGACACCGGCTTCCACTTCCCAGAGACCCTGGAGACCGCCGACGCCGTCGAAAAGCGCTACCCGGGCCTGCCGCTGCGCCGCATTCGGCCCCTGCTGACCCCGGAGGAGCAGGACGAAGTCTACGGCCCGCGCATGTACTCCTGGGACGTAGCCTCCTACAACCGCATGCGCAAGGTGGAGCCGCTGAACATGGCCATGGATGACTACGTGGGCTGGATTACCGGCCTGCGGCGAGCGGACTCCGAGCACCGCGCGGAAGCCCCGGCGCTCAGCCTGGACCGCACGGGCCGGCTCAAGATTTCGCCAATGATTACCTGGGACCTAGATGACACGGACGCCTACATCCGCGACCACGACCTCATCATCCACCCCCTTACGCTGCAGGGGTACCGCTCCATCGGGTGCGCGCCCCTGACCTTCCCCGTGGCAGAGGGCGACGACGCCCGCTCGGGACGAGTATTCGCTGACGGCAAGACAGAATGCGGGTTACACGAATAATGACTGCACTTTCCCCTCATCTGAAAGATCTAGAAAACGAATCCCTCCACATCCTGCGCGAGGTAGCTGGCCAGTTCGACAAGGTCGGGCTGCTCTTTTCCGGCGGCAAGGACTCCGTGGTGGTCTTCGAGCTGGCGCGCCGGGCCTTCGCCCCGGCCACCGTGCCCTTCGAGCTGCTCCACGTGGACACCGGGCACAACTTCCCGGAGGTCATTGAGTTCCGCGATCGCCTAGTCGAGGAATCCGGCGCTCGCCTGCACGTGGCCAAGGTCCAGGACTGGATCGACCGCGGCGACCTGCAGGAGCGCCCCGACGGCACCCGCAACCCGCTGCAGTCTGTCCCGCTGGTTGAGACCATCGCCGAGCGCGGCTACGACGCCGTGCTGGGCGGGGCGCGCCGCGACGAGGAGCGCGCCCGCGCTAAGGAACGCATCTTCTCCGTGCGCGACTCCTTCGGTGGTTGGGACCCGCGCCGCCAGCGCCCGGAGCTGTGGAACCTCTACAACGGCGCCAAGATGGCCGGGGAGAACATCCGCGTTTTCCCGATCTCCAACTGGACCGAGTCCGACATCTGGGAATACATCGGCGCCCGCGGCCTCAAGCTGCCCGATATCTACTACTCCCACCAGCGCGAGCTGTTCAACCGCAACGGCATGTGGCTGGCCCCCGGCGAGTGGGGCGGGCCGACCGAGGGCGAGGAGCTGGTGACCAAGACCGTGCGCTACCGCACCGTCGGCGACATGTCCTGCACCGGCGCCGTCGAGTCCACCGCCTCCACCCCGGATGAGGTGCTGGCCGAGATTTCCATTTCCACCCTGTCCGAGCGGGGCGCCACCCGCGCAGACGACAAGTTATCCGAGTCTGCCATGGAAGATCGCAAGAAGGAGGGCTATTTCTGATGCCTACCACCCAAAGCCCATCCCCGGTCCAGGGAGTGGATCAGCTCAAAGAGCGCGAGACGCTGCGCCTGTGCACCGCCGGTTCCGTAGACGACGGCAAGTCCACCTTCGTCGGCCGCCTGCTGCACGACACCAAATCCGTGCTGGCCGATCAGATGGAATCCATGGAGCGCAGCAGCGCCAACCGCGGCTTTGACGGCATGGACCTGTCCCTGCTGGTTGACGGCCTGCGCGCCGAGCGCGAGCAGGGCATCACCATCGACGTGGCCTACCGCTACTTCGCCACGGACAAGCGCACCTTCATCCTGGCGGACACCCCGGGGCACGTGCAGTACACCCGCAACACCGTCACCGGCATGTCGACCTCCCAGGTCGTGGTGCTGCTTATCGATGCCCGCCACGGCGTGGTCGAACAAACCCGCCGCCACGCCAACGTCGCGGCCCTGCTGGGCGTGCGCCACGTCATCCTGGCCGTCAACAAGATTGACTTGGTGGACTACGACGAGGCGACCTTCCGCGCCATCGAGGCAGAATTCGGCACCCTGGCCGAACGCTTGGGCCTGACCGACACCCAGGTCGTGCCGATTTCGGCACTCAAGGGCGACAACGTGGTGGATCCCTCCACCCAGATGGAGTGGTACTCCGGCCCGACCGTCCTGCAGGCGCTCGAGGACGTGCCGGTTACCGGCGGCCGCGCCGAGGACTTGGACTTCCGCTTCCCCATCCAGTACGTCATCCGCGATCACGCCAGCGACTACCGCGGCTACGCCGGTCGCGTGCAGGCGGGCTCCATCGCCGTCGGCGACACGGTGACCCTGCCGGAGGGTCGCACCAGTACGGTTACCCACATCGACACCACCGATGGGGAAGTAGAGGCCACCAGCGCCGGCGAATCCGTTGTGCTGCGCCTGGCCGACGACGTGGACCTGGCCCGCGGCGACCTCATCTCCGGTGCGGACCGGCCGGAAGCCACCCGCGAGTTCGCTGCCACCGTCGTCGCGCTGACCGACAAAGACTTAAAGCCCGGCCCGATGGTGCACCTACGCTACGGGACCGCCGTGGTCAAGGCCCGTATCACGCAGGTCGAGCGCATTCTGGACCTGGACGGCGTGGCCGACCAGGAAGACCCGGAGGCGGTCACCCTCAACGAGATCGCGCACGTCGTGCTCCAGACCCCGGTCGAGCTTCCAGTTGAGGACTACGCCGCCCGCGGCGCGGTGGGCAACTTCCTGCTGGTCGACACAAGCACGGGCAACACCCTGGCCGCCGGCTTCGTGGGGCGGCGGCTGCGATAGCGCGCTGCGTTGGGACGGTATTTCGCCGTCGTAGTGAACCCGCAGGTGATAAGAAGCCGAGGGCTTTTGCCCGCCAGGACTGAGGTCGGAGCGTCATTGTTGCGGCGAGCCGCGTGTTAAACCCCGGCCGCCGTGCTAAGTCCGCTGGCGTCCAAGTAAGATCTAAAACATGAGATGCATTGCTGATAAACCGCTGTTTGTGGCTGCCGTCGACGCTGAAGCGGCGCACGTTCCTGACGACGCCGCACTGCTGATTACCGGCATTGGGACGCTGCCGGCCGCCATCTCCCTGACCGAGGTACTGACCGAGGCCCGCCTGCGCGACGAGATGCCCTCCCGGGTGGTCAATATCGGCACCGCCGGCGCCCTGCACGACGGCCTGGCCGGCGTTTTCGAGGTGGACGCGGTGACCAAGCATGATTTCAAGCTGGAGGTCCTGTCCGACCTCGGCAAGTACCTGCTGCCCGAGCGAATCGAGCTGCCCATCTCCGGGCGCCTGCCGGTGCGCGCCCTGGCCACCGGCGACCTTTTCGTCTCCGACACCCAGACCCGCAACCGCCTGGCCCAGGAATCCGCCCTGTGTGACATGGAAGGCTACTCCGTGGCCGCGGTCTGCCAGCGCTTCGACGTTCCCTGCACCCTGCTCAAACAGGTCTCCGACCCGGCCGACGAGTCTTCCGTGGGCACCTGGGCCGGGGTGCTGGACCGCGGCGCCCGCCAGCTGATGTCAGCAGTCACCGACCTGGGCCTGCTTCCGCGCTAACCTAGACGCTTAGAACACAACAATGCCCGGACCGGTTGTCACCGGCCCGGGCTAAAGCGTGCGCGCAGCTTGGTTAGCGCTGCGGGCTCATGGAGTGGAAGAGCTCAGCGACCTTTTGGCGCGGGGTGGGCTCCTGGCTTTCGGAGTCCTTGTCCTTCTGCTTCTCGCCGGTGGAGATGTCCAGCTCATCCGGGTCGATCTCGCCGGAGCGCAGGCCGGTCATCTCGGCGTAGTAGCGCAGCATGACTGTGACGGTGGCGGCCACCGGCACGGCCAGGAAGGCACCGATGATGCCCGACAGGGTCGAACCGATGGTCACGGACAGTAGGACCACGGCGGCGTGCAGGCCCATGGCCTTGGACTGCAGCAGCGGCTGTAGGAGGTTGCCCTCCACCTGCTGGACAATGACGATGAGGGCGAGCGCCAGCACGGCACTGGTTAAGCCATTGGAGACCAGCGCGATGACGACGGCCAGGGCGCCGGCGGTGACCGCACCGATGATCGGGATGAAGCTGGCGAAGAAGGTCACCACGGCGATGACGAAGGCCAGCGGCACCTGCAGGGCCCACAGACCCAGACCGATGAGTGCGGCGTCCACGAAGGCGACGGCGGCCTGGGCCTGGATGAACCCGGCCAGGGTGGACCAGATGCGCGAACCTAGCTCCGTGATGTGCCAGCCGGCTGCCGAGCCGGTGTACTTGCGCAGCCACGGCAGGAACTTGTCGCCGTCCTTGATGATGAAGAACGTCACGAAGAGCATGATGACGAAGGCCACCAGGATGGAGCTGGCCGCGGACACGCCGGTCATCACGCCGGTAGCGATGTTGCTGGCCTGCCCCTTGAGGAAGTTCACGGCGTCGTCCATGACGGACTCGAGCTGCCCGCTATCGACGTTGACGGGGGATTCTTCCACCAAGCGGCCCAGCTCATTGATACCGCTTTCGGCCTGGCTGACCAGCGTGGCGCCCTGGTTGGAGACCACCGGGGCCATGGCGGAGAAGATGCCGACGAAGATGAGTAAGAACGCCAGCAGAGTGGTCACCGCGGCGAGGGCACGCGGGAATTTGTGATGGCGCAGCCAGGCCGTGATGGGAAAGAGCACGGTGCTGACCAAAATGGCCAGGATGACCGGCAGGAGCCCGACCCAGATAAACCGCAGGAGGTAGCCGATGACGGCCACGCCCGCGATGACAGCGATGAGCTGCAGGGAGGTGCGCGCGGCGGACTTCAGATCCGCGCTCAGTACCTGGGCCTTCTTGTCTGGGTCGCCGGGCGTATCCCGCGCGGTTTCCCGGCCCAGGCCGTGGTCGTCCTGGCTGACCAGGGTGGTGGTCTGGTCCTTCCTCGCGTCTTGTTGAGCGGTTTCCTTGGCCGGTTGGGCGTCCGCCTGGCCGGAGGCGGACGCCTGCCCGCTGCTTATATCGTCATGCTGGCTATCCATAGCAACCAACTATGCCATACAAGCGGCGGCTGCGGAAACGCTGGCACCGCCCCTAGCGGCGGATATCGCCGATTTCGCGGATGATGCCGAAGCGGTGCATGGTCACGGAGACGGCCTGCTCCAGCAGGTACGGCAGCAGCTCGCGGCGGCCATCGGCCAGGACCGGCTGGTCGAGGACGACCGAGTTGGACTTGACTGCGGCCTCCTGAACCGGCTGCTCCACTGCGCCGAGGGCGCGGATGCGGGCCGAGGACATCTCGGCGACCTCGTTCGCGAACTCCTCGGTGCTGGCGGTGCGGGCGCGGAAGCCCATGTCGCGCAGGTCCGCGGCGATATTCGCCGGGGCGGAGATGTCGATCGGGGTGCCGGTGATGGCGGTGGCCAGCAGCTGGCGGGCGACGTCGCGAACCTTGTAGCCCTCGCCGACGCGGACGGACAGGGCCGACAGCAGCGGGCGGTAGCGGAAGATATTGGCCTCCGAAATCAGGGCCGTGCGGTCGTGGTTGCGACCGAACTCTTCCTGCCAGGCCACTTGATCCAGCTCCGCGGCGCGCCACAGCCAGGCGGCGTCGCCCTCGTCTAGGACGGAGTCTAGGCGGTCGGTCCACTGGCGCAACTCGCCGGCAATGTTGGCCTTGATGTCCACGTCACGGGCGCGCAGCTCGCCGTCCTCCCAGGTGCCCATCTGTGGCACGTAGTTCGGGCCGCCGGCCTTGGCGCCCGGGCCCATGACGGACTTCTTCCAGCCGCCGAAGGACTGGCGCTGGACGATGGCGCCGGTGATGCCGCGGTTGACGTAGGCGTTGCCGACCTCGACGTGGTCGATCCAGTAGTCGATCTCCTCGTCATCCAGGGAGTGGATACCGCCGGTGAGGCCGTAGCCGGTGGAGTTCTGCCACTCAATGGCCTCCTCCAGGGTCTCGGCGTACATGATGCCCAGCACCGGGCCGAAGCACTCGTTGAGGTGGTACCAGGAGCCCGGCTGGACGCCGTCGCGGATGCCCGGGGACCACAGGGTGCCTTCCTCGTTGAGCTTCTCCGGCTTGATGAGCCACTTCTCGCCCGGCTCCAGCTGGGTCAGGCCGCGGAAGAGCTTCTCGCTCGGCGGCTCAGCCAGGCCGTTCATGGTGGTCTTGACCTCGTAGCCCGGGCCCGGGATCAGTGTGCGCACGGAGTCCAGCAGCTGGTTGCGCAGGCGCTCCGAGGTGCCGGCGGCGCCGACGAAGATGACCAGGGAGGCCGCGGAGCACTTCTGGCCGGAGTGGCCGAAGGCGGACAGGTACAGGTCCTGGATGGCCAGGTCCGGGTCGGCGGCCGGGGTGATAATCAGCGCGTTCTTGCCGGAGGTCTCCGCCATCAGGTTCATCTCCGGGCGCCAGGAGCGGAAGAGCGCGCCGGTGTCGGAAGCGCCCGTGAGGATGACGGCGTCGACGTCCTCGTGGGAGATGAGCGTCTTGCCCGCGTCGCTTTCATCGGTGTAGACCAGCTGGACCAGGTCGGTGTCCAGGCCGTGCTCCTTCAAGCCGGCGTGGATGGCCTCCACGGCGACCTGGGCACAGTGGACCACCTGCGGGGCCGGCTTGATGATGACGGTCGAGCCCGCGGCCAGGGAGGACAGCACGCCGCCGACTGGGATGGCCACGGGGAAGTTCCACGGCGGGGTCACCACGGTCACGCGGTTCGGGGTGAACTTGGAGCGGGCCTCGTCCAGCAGGCGCGCGGAGTGCGCGTAGTAGGTGGCGAAGTCGATGGCCTCGGAGACTTCCGGGTCAGACTGGGTTACGGTCTTGTTGGCCTCGTGAGCCATGACGCTGACCAGGCGGCCGCGGTAGTCGGCCAGGCGATCGCCGATGGTCTCCAGGACCTCAGCGCGCTCGTGACCGGTCTTGGAACCCCAGCTATCGGCCAGGGTCTTAGCCTTGGCCACGGCGGTTTCCACCTCGGCCGGATCGGTGACCTGGGTAACGGTGTGCTCGCCCGGGTCGGTGTCCAGCCACTTCAGGGCCCATTCGCGGTTGGCCCGCAGTGCCGGGTCGGTGTCCGGCTCGTTGACAAAGCGACCGGTGACCGGGGCCTGGCGGCCCTGGCCTTCCTCCGCGTTGCGGTCCTGCTGGCGGCGGGGGCCGGCGAAGGTATCCCAGCGGTCTTCCACGGCGCGGCGGAAGCGGGCCTCCTGATCCTGCAGCGGGGTCAGGTGATCGTTGCGGGCCTCGTCCGGGGCGAACAGCGCGTAGAGGAAGTTCTGCGGGGCGGAGTTCTCCTCCAGGCGGCGGACCAGGTAGGACACGGCGACGTCGAAGTCTTCCATGTGCACGACCGGGGTGTAGAGGATCTGGCGGCCGCCGAAGACCTTGCGGACAGCCTCCTGCTGCGCCGGGGACATGCCCTGCAGCATCTCGGAGTCCATCATGTCCATGACGCCGCGCTTCTTGCCCAGCTCCGCGGCCAGGGCGGCGGTGTAGAGGTTGTGGGTGGCCACGCCAATCCGCACGGAATCAGCGAACTCTTCGCGCAGGATGTAGTCCAGCAGGCGGAAGTAGTTGGCGTCGACCTCCGGCTTGGTGATGTAGGGGGCGACCGGCCAACCGTGGACCTCGCCCTGGACGTGCTCCATGGACAGGTTGGCGCCCTTGACCAGGCGGATCTTGATCTTGGCGCCGCCCTCGGCCACGCGCTGCTTGGCGAAGTCGGCCAGCTCCTGTAGGGCGGCGAAGGTGTCCGGCAGGTAGGCCTGCAGAACGATGCCGGCCTCCAGCTCCTTGAATTCCGGCTCGCTGAGCAGTTCCTTGAACAGGCGGATGGTCAGGTGGAGGTCGTGGTATTCCTCCATGTCCAGGTTGATGAAGACGTTGGGGCTGCGTTTGGCGGCCTCCTCGTAGAGGGGGCGGAGGCGCTCCTTGAGGCGCTCGACGGAGCCGTCGATGTCCCACGGGTTGAGCTGGGCCACGATGGAAGACGCCTTCACGGAAACGTAGGTCACGCGTGGGTTGCGGATTAGAACCAGGGTGCGCTCGGCGCGGGAGCGGGCCTCGTCTTCACCGAGGACGGCCTCGCCCAGCAGGTTCAGGTTGAGCTGCTCGCCGGACTCGGCGGCCTTGTCCAGGGTCTTGTTCAGGGCGTCGGACTCAGCGTCGACGACTAGGTGGCCGACCATCTGGCGCATGCGCATGCGGGCCAGTGGCATCACGAGGTTCGGCAGGATCGGTCCGAAGAAACCGCCCAGGCCGATCAGGGAGGCGTTGATCTTGCCCAGGAAGGCCGGATCGAAGTTTTCGTTAATCTTCTTCAGCGCATGGGCTGCGACCTTGTCGTCTTCCGGGCGCATAACGCGGTCGACGAAGTCCATGGTGAACTTGACGCCGTCGGTGTCGCGCAGCAGGTCCGCGAGCTGCTCGGTGGCCTGGTCTTTCTCGTTGGCACTAGCGGCGAGCCAGGTGCGGGCCTGGCGGACGGCGGATTCGACGATGGCTTCGACGTCGTCGGATTCGGGCAAACGGGTGTTGGCAGGAGAAGTCATTGTGGTTCTACCTCTGTGTGCGGTGAGACCCGGGCCGGTGATGGTGGCCCGCTGCGGCTATCCCCAGCTGGCGTGCGGGTTAGTCGAGCGTCCCGGGGTTTTACCCGGGCCGGGTGGAAATGGAAAGTGTTATTTAACGCTTCCGCCGCGTCGAACGCCGCCCCAACAGGGGTGGGGTAGAAGTCTCTGGCGGGGAAGCAGCCATACGCTTGCCGTGCACGCGGGTGCGCGTGCCGCAGGTTGGACCAATTTTTGTGGCGGAGTGTGCCGGCTGTCTATACGGGAGGCCGGTCACTCGCGCGGCGGATCCGCGCCAGAAAGACGTTCAACGCTCACCTTCCTTACCTGGCTCGAGGACAAAGAGATAGAACTAGGTCTAGAGCTAGCACTCAGGCACTAGAGCTAAGACTAAGACTCGTGGTTGCGGACGCCCCGGGCGGAACGACCGTTATGTTGTGCAGCCACCCTACCCCCATTGTGACCTAAGCTACGACAAGCGGGTGGGTGTAATACTGCTTGCTATTGCGGTCATTATAAGAAACCCACACAACTGACGCTAGCGTGTAGGCAAAAATGCCTAATGGGGGTAGGAAGGCTGATTCGTTTCCGCAGGAAGTTCCGACCTAGGGGGTAGGGCGGGGTGGGTAGTCATTACTGGCCGTAGCCGGCCTTGAGCGCCTTAATGGCCAGATCCAAGCGTGACTTGGCCTGGAATTCGGCCAGCAGGTAGGAGATGTATTTCTTAATCGTGCCGTCGGCATAGCCCGTCGATGCCGCGATCTCCGCGTTCGACTGGCCCTCGCACAGCAGCTCCAACACCCGCAGCTGCGCCGGGGGAATATCGCGGCTATCCAACGCGGCCGTCGGGCGCATAGTGGTGGTGTTCTGGAGCTCCGGCAGGTGCTCGACCAAGCGGGTCAGCGACTGCGGCGTGACCACCGTGCCTCCCTTGACGGCTTCGCGCACCGTTTCCAAAATATAGGCGGGCTTCGAGCTCTTCAGGATGTAGGCGGCTGCCTTATGGGACATGACGTCCAAGAGGGTGTCGTCATTGTCCATCGCGGTCATCGCGATAAAGACCGGGGGATTGTCCATGTCCCCGACCTCGCGCAGCAGCGTCGTGCCGTCCATTTCCGGCATGTGAATATCTGCCACGATGACGTCAAAATCTTGCTCCCCGAGCAGAGCAAGGGCGGCTTTTCCATTTTCGGCGGTAGCGCCCACCTTCATGTCGTCCGCGCTAGCGAAGTAGTGTCCTAACGCTTCGAGTACCAGCGGGTCGTCGTCGACGACCAGAAGGTTAATTACCGGCCCGGGCAAAACGGGGACGGGCAGCCGAAGGCCTTTTCAGCGGCGGACTCGTACGGGGCGACGGTAACCGGTGCGTCCTGGGAGCTAAGGGCGGGGGCGCCGCCGATCAGCTGGGAAGAAAGGAGTAACGGGGCGAGGAAACCTGCGAGAGCGTTCATTAGGGGTCCTTTCCAGGGAGGGTTCTAGAGAGTGGTTGAGATGATAACAAGCGTTAGCATAACTTAGTTCAATGATATTCGCCAAGGTTATGTGAGATTACCGACGTGTATAGCTATGTGGCGGAAGAGATAACGTGACCTCCCAGTTGCCGTCGTTTTCCGTGCTGGCGAGCTTGGCGTCGATGGTGGTGGCGATCCGGTGCATGGAGGCTTGGCCGATGCCCGAGGACATGGAATTGTCGGCCACCCGGGAAGCCGCAATCGGGTTGGAAATTGTCAGGCTAATCCATCCCAGATAGGGCCGGACGGTCAGGCTAATTCTCGCGCCGGGCGGGGAGTACTTGACGGCGTTGATGCAGGCCTCGTTGACGATGGCGGCGACCGCGTCGAGAACGTCCTGGCTGAGGCTGGGATCGAAATCATCCAGCAAGACCGTCGTCTGGGGCTGGCGGTTCAGCTTTTGGAGCCGGGCGGCTTCTTCGGTCAGCAGCTTCGCGAAAGTGCTGGGTTTCTTGCCGGTCTTGTCACCGATGCCGAGCACCGACTGGGGATCGTCGTTGGAGCTGCGCAGGACGCTGGTCAAAGCGCGGATCTCGGACATCGTCGAGCGCATGGAGTCGCTGAGCTCATCGAGGCGCTCGGCCAGCTTGGGATCCTTGGCGTACTCCAGGCTCAGGGCCTCCAGCTGCATGGTGTTGACCGTCATGCTGGACACGGCCGAATTATGCAGCATCTCGGCGAGATCGTTTTGCCGCCTGTGCACGTCGCGGTCCCATTCCACCATGGCTGATTTGTAGCGTCGCGCCGAGTGCCCGTAGGCGCTGCCGATGATGACGCCCAGGCTGACGTACATGCCCCAGGTCGCGGCGGTGGGGAGGTTGACGGTGGTTTGGTCTGAGACCGGATCGATGAGGCCGGCTACCCACAACGTCAGGGCGACGCCCGCGGTGAGCCACACGCGCCCGTGGTAGGCCACGATGGCGGCCAGGGCCGGAACGATAAGGATACAGCTGAGGTAGGTGTTGTGAGTGCTGAGCGAGGCGGTCATCCAGATAATGAGGTAGAACACCGACATCGCCAGTGGGTAGCGGTAGGCCCCCACGGTCGCGCAGCTCAGCGCGATTCCTAACACTACGGAGCCCAGCTGTAGGTGCGGCGGCTCCATGGCTGCTCCGAGCAGGGTGAGTAGCAGGCAGAAGGCGCCCACGACGATGGCGGCCCGTTCCAGCGTCATGACGGATCGGAGCTTGCGCAGGGCAGGCAGGGGTCGTAGCGCTGACATGCGGACTCCTTTGGCGAGCGGAACGAGGTGCGGTCTTGATGAAAGTTCTGTATTCAACGTTAGTCCGTAAGAGATCGTCCGAGCTAGGCGGAGTCAGAGTGGTGGAATCAGGAAGGTGGACGTGGTGCGGTGCGGCAGGTGGCATCGTTAGCGCTGTGGTGCTGGCGCCGGTGTTGTGTGATGCCACGGGCTGGAGATAGAGGAACCCCCGCCGTCCAAGTTTTGTCCCATGCGGTGCTCTTTTTGGGAGCGACGCGAACTCGGCCGGCGGGGGAAGTTCAGTGAAAGAGTCTCGTGCCTCTATTTAGTGGAGGTTAAAGGCTTACTTGGAAGCAGCCTCGGTGGACTCGGCAGCCTCAGAAGCGGAGTCCTCGGAGGAGGACAGGCCCTCGAAAGCGGAGGACAGGCCCTCGCCCTCAGTGCCCTCGGAGGAGCTGTCGATCAGGCCGGAGATGCCCTTGATGAGCTGCTCGAAGTCGATAGCGGAGCTGAGGTCGGTCAGGAAGTCGAACATAATAGTTCCTTTCGGAGTCGAAGAATCTGAATCTCTCGAGTAGGAGCAGCCTGGGGGTCGAAACCAGCCAGTCCCGTTGCTGTTGCGACCGTTCCCGGCTGCTGTGTTTTACAGTCTGCCGACTTTTGAGCCTCTTGCCTATCCTCTTTCGGATACTTGTTGGAGGTAACTTTCGGACACCACCGCGGAGCCGAAGGTGGGCGATGTGCTCTGAGCTGGGCAAACAGTGATATTTTAAAAAAGTTGAGTCGAGTGGGAACAACTTTGGGGGTCGGTGCGTTGTGTAGATTGAGTGGCCAGCACTCAGCTTTGGAACAACTTGGAGCAAACTTCTGTTAGAGTGGCTGACGTGCTCATCAGAAGTTGAGCCACAGGCAATCAACTTAAGAGAAACAAACACTTAGAAGGAGAAAAGACTATGGGACGCGCAGTAGGTATTGATCTCGGTACCACTAACTCGGTGGTTTCCGTGCTGGAAGGTGGCGAGGCCACCGTTATCGCTAACTCGGAAGGCTCCCGCACTACCCCGTCCGTCGTGGCATTCGCCAAGAACGGGGAAATCCTAGTCGGCCAGTCCGCCAAGAACCAGGCGGTGACCAACGTCGACCGCACCATCCGCTCCGTCAAGCGCCACATCGGCACCGACTGGACTGTCGACATTGATGACAAGAAGTACACCCCGCAGGAGATCTCTGCCCGCACGCTGATGAAGCTGAAGCGCGACGCGGAGTCCTACCTGGGTGAGGATGTCACCGACGCGGTCATCACCGTGCCGGCTTACTTCGAGGACGCGCAGCGCCAGGCCACCAAGGAAGCCGGCCAGATTGCAGGCCTGAACGTCCTGCGTATTGTCAACGAGCCGACCGCCGCCGCACTGGCTTACGGCCTGGAGAAGGGCGAGCAGGAGCAGACCATCCTGGTCTTCGACCTGGGTGGCGGCACCTTCGACGTCTCTCTGCTGGAAATCGGTGATGGCGTCGTCGAGGTCATGGCCACCGCCGGCGATAACTCGCTGGGTGGCGACGACTGGGACCAGCGCATCGTCGACTGGCTGGTCGAGAAGTTCAAGAGCGCCCAGGGCATTGACCTGACCAAGGATAAGATGGCTCTGCAGCGTCTGCGCGAGGCCGCGGAGAAGGCCAAGATTGAGCTGTCCGCCTCCCAGCAGGCCAACATCAACCTGCCGTACATTACGGTGGATGCTGACAAGAACCCGCTGTTCCTGGACGAGACCCTAACCCGCACCGAGTTCCAGAAGATCACCCAGGATCTGCTGGACCGCACCAAGGCTCCGTTCAACCAGGTCATTAAGGACGCCGACATGTCCGTCGGCGATATCGACCACGTCGTCCTGGTTGGTGGCTCCACCCGTATGCCGGCCGTGTCCGAACTGGTCAAGGAACTAACCGGCCGCGAGCCGAACAAGGGCGTTAACCCGGACGAGGTCGTCGCCGTGGGCGCTGCCCTGCAGGCCGGCGTCCTGCGTGGCGAGGTCAAGGACGTCCTCCTGCTGGACGTCACCCCGCTGTCCCTGGGCATTGAGACCAAGGGTGGCGTGATGACCAAGCTCATCGAGCGCAACACCACCATCCCGACCAAGAAGTCCGAGACCTTCACCACCGCGGAAGACAACCAGCCTTCCGTCCAGATCCAGGTCTTCCAGGGCGAGCGTGAGATGGCTTCCGCCAACAAGCTGCTGGGGTCCTTCGAGCTGGGTGGCATCGCTCCGGCACCGCGCGGCGTTCCGCAGATTGAGGTCACCTTCGACATCGACGCCAACGGCATCGTCTCCGTGTCCGCAAAGGACAAGGGCACCGGCAAGGAAAACACCATCAAGATCCAGGATGGTTCCGGCCTGTCCCAGGAGGAGATTGACCGCATGGTCAAGGACGCCGAGCAGCACGCCGAAGAGGATAAGAAGCGCCGGGAGGAGCAGGAGACCCGCAACAACGCGGAATCCACTTCCTACCAGACTCGCAAGTTCCTGGACGAGAACTCCGACAAGGTCTCCGAAGAGTCTAAGACCAAGGTGACCGAGGCTGCCGATGCCGTCGACGAGGCCCTCAAGGGCGACGACATCGAGGCTATTAAGTCCGCCGTGGAGAAGCTGTCCACCGTCTCCCAGGAGATGGGCAAGGAGATCTACGAGGCACAGGCTGCCGAGGCCGGCCAGGAAGGCCAGGCCGGGGACGCTGGCGCCCAGGGAGATCCGAACGTCGTCGACGCTGAGGTCGTAGACGAGGACACCGACAACACCGACAACAAGGATGGCGACAAGTAATGACTCAGTTCAACGGAATGCCGGATAACCCCGGCGACCCGGACAACACCGATCCGGAGGCTACCTCGGCGGACCGTGCTGAGGAAGCTGCCGCCGAGGCTGCCGATGCCCAGTCGGCCGCAGGCGCGGAAGCCCAGGCCGACGCGGAGGCGGACGCCGCCGAAGAGGCCGTGCTAGATCCCACGCTCGAGGCAGATATCGACGAGGCCCTGGCCGACGTCGAGGGTGACGTCGACCCCGAGGCGGCCGGCGAGCCGAACCTCGAGGCACAGCTGGCCGAGCGCACCGAGGACCTGCAGCGTCTGAACGCGGAGTACACCAACTACCGCCGCCGGACCGAGCGCGAGCGCCAGGGCGTTATTGACAACGCCAAGGCGCAGGTCATCACCCAGCTGCTGCCCATCCTCGACGACCTCGAGCTGGCCCGCCAGCACGGGGACTTGGAGGACGGACCGCTCAAGTCCATGGCCGACAAGCTCAACAACGTGCTGCAGGGCCAGAAGCTCGCCGCCTTCGGCGAAGAGGGCGACGCCTTCGACCCGGAGATCCACGAGGCAGTGCAGGATCTCTCCAGCGGCGATGAGAAGGTACTGGGCACCGTGCTGCGACGCGGCTACCGCGTCGACGACCGGCTGGTGCGCAACGCGATGGTTATCATCGCCGACCCCAGTGATTCGTCCGCATCCACGGATGAGGCGGACGGCGGCGCGGACTCGCACGGGTCCGAGCAGAGCTAGTTCCTAATGGTGGCGCCGGGGGAGGTTATCCTCGGCGCCCCTTTTATTTAGTCTTAGATAAAGTTTTTAGTAACCACATAGCGAGGATGAGAAACACTATTTCACCTCGAAAGGAGGAGATGCCCAGTGAGCGCTAAACCAGAATGGGCAGACAAAGATTATTACGCGGATCTGGGGGTCTCCTCGTCCGCGAGCGTTAGCGAGATTAAGCACGCTTACCGCAAGCTAGCCCGGGAAAACCACCCGGACGCCAACCCGGACAACCCGGAGGCGCTGGAGAAGTTTAAGAAAGCCGCCGAGGCGTACGACGTCCTTTCCGACGAGAATGAACGCAAGGAGTACGACGACTTTAAGGCCATGCTGCGCAGGGGCGGCGGTTTTGGCCGGGCAGGAGGCGCCGGATTTCCCGGCGGGTTTCGCCAAACGCACGGGGCGCAAGACTTCGACCTCTCCGACCTCTTCGGGAACGCTGGACAAACTGGAAGCGGTGGTTTTGGGGATATCTTCAGTGGCGTTTTCAACCGCGGCGGTGGTGCTGGCCACGCAGCTCGGCCGACGCGCGGGGCGGACGTCGAAACGGAAATAACCCTCGAGTTCCGCGAGGCTGCCAAGGGCAGTACCATCCCGCTGCAGTTGAGCGGCGAGGCTCCGTGTACCACCTGCCACGGATCGGGGTCGAAGACTGGGCACACCACCACCTGCACGCAGTGCAACGGTACCGGTTTTAGCTCGGAAAACCGCGGGAGCTTCGGGTTCTCCGCGCCCTGCCAGAACTGCGGAAGCACCGGGCAGACCGTCACCGATCCGTGTCAGACCTGCAATGGCACCGGTACCGTTCACCGCACCCGCTCTATCACCGTGCGCATCCCGGCGGGCGTCATCGACGGCCAGAAGGTGCGCCTGGCGGGCCAGGGCGAGGCCGGCCCCAATGGCACCCCGGCCGGCGACCTGTTCGTATCCGTGCACGTGAAACCCGATGCGGTCTTTAGCCGCAAGGGCGACGACCTGGAAATCACCGTGCCGGTCTCCTTCGCGGAACTAGCGTTGGGCGACACCATAACGGTTCCGACCCTAGATAGCCCGGTGCGCGTCAAGGTCCCGGCGGGCACGCCGGACGGCCGGACGCTGCGCGTGCGCAACCGCGGCATCCCGACCCGGGGCGGCAAGGCCGGCGACCTGCTGGTCACCGTCCAAGTGAAGGTGCCGAGCAACCTGGACGCGGCCGCCTCGAGCGCGCTGCGTTCCTACGCCCAGGCGGAGAAGGACTCCGGGTTCAATCCCCGCGCCGGATGGGCCGGGGATACCACGCGGAACTAGGGGGTGAATAGCTATGAACGAGTTTTCTAGCATGTACGTTATCTCCGTAGCCGCGGAACTGTCCGGTATGCATGCCCAGACGCTGCGTACCTACGACCGTTTGGGGCTGGTCACCCCGGCCCGCACGAGTGGCGGCGGTCGTCGCTACTCGGACCGGGATATCTCGATGCTGCGCAAGATCCAGAACCTCTCTCAAGAAGACGGGGTCAACCTGGCCGGCATCAAGGCGATCATCGAGCTCACTGAGGAGCGCGACAAGCTGGCCGCCGAGCGCGACGGCTTGGAAAACGAGGTCGCGCAGCTGCGCGCCGAATTACAAAAGCGCAGCAGCCAGCCGCAGCGCGGAGAGCTAGTCCACGTGCCGCGCTCGACCTCCGTGGTCATGTGGTCCCCGCGCCGCGGTGGCAAGCACCGCCCGGCATAGGCGTTTTTAGCCCCGTTTAGGTCGTGCCGTCTGCGGTATGCGGTGTGCACGGCCGCGTCAATCCCTGTTCCCCGACTGCGGGGCAGGGATTTTGTTTCTTTCAACTGGTGGTTTGGCAGGGGAAAAGAAAATCCCTAGCGGTCGGCGGGCCAACTGGATATGATGGCGTGCAAGAATTCGTGACTGGGCTCACTAACTCCGGCCCCGTGCGAAAGTCTTCACATAAACCACTTTCGATGCCGACTAACAGTTGAAGGACTTCACACCATGACGCAGTACGCAAACCCCGGCACCCCGGACGCAATCGTGAACTTCCGCGAGCGCTACGAGAACTACATCGGCGGGCAGTGGGTCCCGCCCGTCGACGGCGAGTACCTGGACAACATCACCCCCGTGACCGGCGAGGTCTTCTGTCAGGTCGCCCGCGGCAAAGAAGCCGATATCAACCTGGCTATCGATGCCGCCGAGAAGGCCTTCAAGACCTGGGGCAAGACCTCCCCGGCCGAGCGCTCCCTGGTCTTGCTGCGCATCGCGGACCGCATTGAGGAAAACCTGGAGAAGATCGCTGTCGCCGAGACCTGGGAAAACGGCAAGGCCGTGCGGGAGACCCTGGCCGCGGACATCCCGCTGGCTATGGACCACTTCCGCTATTTCGCCGGCGCCATCCGCGCCCAAGAGGGCGGCATCTCCCAGCTGGACGAAGACACTGTGGCCTACCACTTTCACGAGCCGCTCGGCGTCGTGGGTCAGATTATCCCGTGGAACTTCCCGCTCCTGATGGCCGCGTGGAAGATCGCCCCGGCCCTGGCTACCGGCAACTGCATTGTCCTCAAGCCCGCCGAGCAGACTCCGGCCTCCATCCTCCTGCTCCTCGACCTCATCGGAGACATCCTGCCGGCAGGCGTGCTCAACGTGGTCAACGGCCTGGGAGACGAGGCCGGCGCTGCGCTGTCGGGCTCCGACCGGATCGCCAAGATCGCGTTCACCGGCTCCACCCCAGTCGGCAAGATCATCAACAAGACCGCCGCGGACAAGGTCATCCCGGTCACCCTGGAGCTGGGCGGCAAGTCCCCGTCGATCTTCCTTCCGGACATCATGGACGAGGACGACTCCTACCTGGAAAAGTGCGTCGAGGGCTTCGTCATGTTCGCGCTGAACCAGGGCGAGGTCTGCACCTGCCCGTCGCGCGCCCTAGTCCACGAGGACATCGCGGACAAGTTCCTAGAGCTGGCTATCGAGCGTGTGAAGAAGATCAAGATCGGCCACCCGCTCGACACTGAGACCATGATGGGCGCGCAGGCCTCCCAGGAGCAGATGGACAAGATCACCGAGTACCTGAAGATCGGCCCGGACGAAGGGGCCGAGACCCTTATCGGCGGCAACGTCAACCAGCTCGACGGCCTGGAAAACGGCTACTACATCGAGCCGACCGTCTTCAAGGGCACCAACGACATGCGCATCTTCCAGGAGGAGATCTTCGGCCCGGTGCTGTCCGTGGCGACTTTCAAGGACTTCGACGAAGCCATCCAGATTGCCAACGACACCAACTTCGGCCTGGGCTCCGGCGTGTGGTCGCGCAGCCACAACATCTGCTACCGCGCCGGCCGCGCCATCCAGGCTGGTCGCGTGTGGATTAACCAGTACCACAACTACCCGGCGCACGCCGCCTTCGGCGGTTACAAAGAGTCCGGCCTGGGCCGCGAGAACCACCTGATGATGCTGGATCACTACCAGGAAACCAAGAATATGCTCGTGTCCTACTCCGAGAAACCGACTGGCCTGTTCTAACCTCCTGCCTTCCCACGGGCTATGTAGCCGAGGTGTGAAAAGAACCGCGGATCCGAGAAATACGAACCGTGATCGCCATAGACCGAGTCGGGCCAGGGGCTCGCCCCGAAACCGCGGCTGGTGGGATCGGGGCCGTGGATACCGCCCCACGGTGAGGCGACTGCGTCGATCGGATCCCCTTTCGCAGTTAGCGCATGTACCTGCGGGGCGTCACCGTGCAGGCGATAGTCCCGCACGCTTTCGGCCACGGCGCCGGGGCTGCCGAGCAGGACCAGGTCGTCCGCCGCTAGGCCCTCCGGCTGGGTGGCGGCGGAACCGGCGACGACGCTGCCGTAGGAATAGCCGACTACCGTCTGCCGCGCCTCCGGGTAGCGCTGCCGCAGCGAGCGCTGGAAGCGGGACAGGTCCCGGCCGGCGCGCTGGGCGGGTTCTGCGTGGACCCCGTGTGCTAGGCCGGGCGGGGCGGCGTAGCCGGCCCAGGCGATGGCCGGCCCGCCCGTGGCCTGGGCTATCTGGCGCGTCCTGTCGATGGTGCGCTGCCATTGCTCCGGCTCGGCCGAGCCCACCCCTTCGATGAAGGTGGTGACGCTGGCCGGCTCGGTTGCTACCGGCTCTCCGGGCGGGGGGACGATTGCCACCATCCGGCCTTCCGAGACCTCCAGCAGCCGGATATCCGGGTTAGCCCGGGCCAGCTCCTGGACGAAATCGGAGGAGGCCACCAGGTTGAGCTCGTGTATGGCATCGACGCCTAGGTCCTCGAAATCACCCAGCCACTTTGGTGGTTCCGGCAGCGTGCCCGTGCACAGCGCGTCGATGCTGCGTGCGCACGCCCAGTCCAGCCCGTCGCCGATGCCGCGCAGGGCAATTAATAGCGGCGTCGCTGCAGCCCCGCCTAGCGCCAGGACGGCGCGGCCTTCCAGGTCTTCCAGGCGGGCGTGGAGTTCCGCGTAAGTGTGCAGGAGTCCGGCGGCCAGCCGCATCTGCTGCGCTTCGGGATCGAGCTGCCGGGCGTAGTGCTGCAGGTTTCGGCTGGCCACCAGCGGTGCTTCGCCACTTAGGTCGGCCCACAATAGCGCAGCCCCATCATGGGTAAGGCGTTCCGAGCGCTTGCTCAGTGTCCCGCTGGCCGTGTCCAGGGCCCCGGCGGCGCGGCGGAGAGCGAGCGAGGTCGTCATCGGTGCTGCCCACCTTCGAAGGCGGAGGCTAGGATCTCATCGATGCCTGCCGCGTGGTCGAGGAAGCGGGAGAGGTCGGTCAATTGTTCCTGGCGGCGCGCCTCCCAGCCGGCGGTGCGGGCGTTCCAGGCGGCGTGTGCGCGGTGGAGCGCCGCCGCCGTCCGGGCGCCGTAGCGCCCCAGCGGCGGGAAGGTCTCTTGCGCCGGGTAAGGGTAGGTGGCGGATAGTTGTCGGCGGACTAGTTCACGGGCAGAGCTACTAATAGTTAACTGGTTCATGCCTTTAGTCTGAAGGCTTCGTCCACGCCGGCGCTAGGGCTGTCACGGATCGCGGGCCAGGAGTTTTCTCGCAACCCGGCGGATATCCCCCTAGTGTGGAGACCATGAAGATTGCAGCAGTCCAGGTAACCACCGGGCCCGACTGGGCGGAAAACCTCGCCAAAGCCGAAGGTCAGGTACGCAAAGCGGCGGTAGAGGGGGCGCAGTTGGTGGTGCTTCCCGAGGCGACCATGCAGGCCTTCGCCACGGGCCGCCTCGATGAGGGCGCCCAAGACCTAGATGGTGAATTTGCTCAGCGCCTGCACGCGCTCGCTAAGGAGTTGAACGTGACCGTGGTGGCTGGCATGTTCAGCCCCGCCGACAGCTACGTCAAGGGCGGCAAGACCATCAACCGCGTCTACAACACCGCGCTGATCACCGGCCCGGATATCCACCGCGGCTACGCCAAAATCCACACCTACGACGCCTTCGACTACCGCGAATCCGACACCGTGCGCCCCGGCGTCGACCTCGTGACCTTCGAGGTGGGCGAGTGGACCGTCGGCGTGGCCGTCTGCTTCGACATCCGCTTCCCGGACCAGTTCCGTGCCCTGGCCCAGCGCGGCGCGCAGCTCATCGTCGTGCCCACCAGCTGGGCCGACGGCCCGGGCAAACTTGAGCAGTGGCGCCTGCTCTCAGCCGCCCGCGCGCTGGACTCGACCAGCTACCTGTGCGCGGCCGGCCAGGCCCGCCCAGGCGGCAACGAGGAGGCGGGCAACCCCTCCGGGCCCACGGGCATCGGCCACTCGGTCATCGTGGACCCGCAGGGTAAGCGCTTGGCTGAGGCCGGCTACGAGGAAGAAACCATCTACGCCGACATCGACGCCGACGAGGTCGCGGAGGTGCGCCGCTCCCTGCCGGTGCTGGAGTCGCGGACGTAGGCCAGCCGGCGGCTAGGCCTGGAAACCCGTCGGCTGCCAGTCCGCGGCTTCGCCCCCGACGCGGCTGGCTAGCCGCGTGATGCCCGGGCCGGCCACGTGGGTGGGCCGCCCGCCGGCGATGGCGGTGATGGCCGCCGCGGCATCGTCTGTGACCGCGACGTCGAGTGACTGCGCCGGATCCGCCGGGCTCAGCAGCCACGGATCCCGCGGGCTTTCGGCCAGGTGGTGGAAGCGCACCCAGGGCGCCAACGCGGCGAAGTTCTCCTGGAAATGGGTGTCGTAGAAGGCGCCGGGGCTTTCTGCCAGGCGAATGACATCTATCCGCGCGGGCTCGGGCACCTTGCCCGCGGCGACGTCGGTCCACAGCGCCAGGAGGTGGGCCTTGTGCGCGGCCCAGCCGGTACTGCGGCTGACCAGGACTTCGGCGTTGCCGGCCCCGGCGGGAAAATCCTGGGCCGGGGCGCCGAGCGTCCACCAATCCCCTGGGTGGGAACGGATGAGGGAGGTGGAGGCATCGCCGGCCGCGGCCAGGTGGAACTCCAGCTGTCCGGTCGCATCCACCGGGGAGGCCGGGGTCATCTCCCGCCAGGTGCCGGGCAACAGGGAGGAGGTCACGGGCACGGACTGGCCGGGTGCACAGTCCAGGGCCGTGCCGATTTCCACGTGCACGATGGCGGTCGCCCGGTTGGGCTTGTCTACCGCCACCACGCGGCCCGCGTAGGCCGGTGGGACGCCGGCGACGTCTGCGGCGTGGTGGGCCGCGCGCATCACCTCGCAGACCTGCGTGAAGACGCTGGAAAGCCGCCGCGAAATAGTCGTCGACGCCCCCACATCCCGCAGCGCCTTTTCAAAGGCGCTAGCCAGCGTGGAATAGAGTTCGGCGGGGAAGCCGTGACGGCGGTGCGCGCGGGCCATGTCCTCGAGCCGCTTCGTGACCGCAGCGGGGATGACCAGCTCGCCCGGTTCGACGCGCACGGAGCGCATCAGCCAGGCCAGCGCGGGCAGGAAGTTTGCGTGGACGCGGTGCTGGTTCCAGGAGAAGACCTGGCGCGACTCAACCACGTCGACAAACAAGTTCTCGTGCACCGCGCGGTGGAGGCGCTCGGCGTCCGGGTGGCCGGCTTCGATAAGCTCCGCGGCTTCCTCCAGGGAAAACGCAGCCGCTAGCCCGTAGATCTCCACACGCGAATTCATGCCCCTCAGTCTACTGGGTCGGCGCGGCCGGCCGGCGCGGGCGGGCTCGATCTCGTAGCCGGTGACTGGGCCTTCCGTGTTGGGCTGCCAGCCCAGCTCCGGGGCGACGTGCTTCGCGACGTTCTCCAGGATCTTCACGTTGGGCTCCAGGCTCATGGCGGTCGGGATCGTCAGCAGCAGGGTGTCGGCGGCCTCGATGGCTGGGTCCTCGCGCAGCTGGGCGATGAGCTTGTCCGGCTCCGCCGCGTAGGTGCGGCCGAAGGTGGACGCGCCCGTGTCCGGCAGGATGCCGACCTGATCGTGGCTGGTGGCCTACATGCCGAACAGCTGGTGGTCGGCGCCGTCGACGATGGTGAAGATGGACCGGGAGATGCTCACGCGTGGGGCCCAATCGTGGCCCGCCGCGGCCCAGGCCGCGCGGTAGCAGCGGATCTGCTCGGCCTGGATTTCGCGCAGGGTGTGCTCGGAGGTCTCCGAGACCAGGGTTGACTGCATCAGATTCACCCCGTCGCGGGCGGCCTGCTCCGCCGACTGGTAGGTGCCCGAGCCCCAGAAAATATTGCGGCGTAGCCCAGGCGAGTGCGGGAAGACGGGCAGTTGCGAGCCCGGCTGGAACATGTTCGGGTAACGGCGGTCCAGGGGCGCGGCGGTGGCCATGCCCGCGCCATCGATGCCGGCCAGGAAGCGCTCGAAGTTCACCCGCGCCAGGTCGGCGCCGTTGGGGGGGGCTGCGCGCGGTAGCCGGAGGCCTCCCAGTCGCACTCGGCGACCTCTGGCGCGCCCCGGGAGATGCCCAGCGCGACGCGCCCGTCGGCGATCTGGTCCAGGGCGGCGGCCTCCTCGGCTAGGTAGAGCGGGTTTTCGTAGCGGATGTCGATAATGCCGGTGCCCACCTCGATGCGCTTGGTGCTGCCGGCCACCGCGCCGAGCAGGGGCATCGGGGCGGAGGCTTGGGGCACGAAGTGATGCACGCGGAAGGAGGCGTTGTTCACGCCCAGCTCGTTCGCGGCCTGGGGGAGGTCGAGGTGGATGCGGGCGACCTTGCTGGTCGAGGGGCCGTGTTGGTTGCCGAATGCGTAGTGTCCGAAGCTTAAGAATCCGAAGGCTTTCGTGCCCGCCATTGTAGTGGACGTGTCAACAAAGAGAAAGGGGCTGGGCGCAGGGGTGCAGGGGGCGTAGGGGCTCGCAAGCGGGACGCAACGAAAGTTCCGGGCAAGTTGTGGCCGGCAGGCGTGCTCCCGTCGCGAAAAATTGATCGGAACTCTCGCGCGCCCCGGCAGGATTCTCGCGTGCCTCGGCGACGCGCTCTCCGCTGCTAGCCTGTAGCGCAGGGGGGAATATTTTATGGACGACATCGTCGTTTCCGGCGTGGACGCTAAGACGCTGTGGCGGCGCGCGGCGGCCGGAGTTTACATCAAGATTGCCAAGGGGCTGTACCTGACGCGGGAGCCGACGCCCGGGGAACTGCTGGCGATAGTCATGCGCCGCTGGCCGCAAGCGGTGGTGACCGGGACGACCGCCCGCGAGATCTACCTGGGCGAGCCGCTCAGCTTTCCGCTACACTTGGCGGCCCCGCGCAAGCTCCCGCGTTCTGCGTACGTGGCCGGCTACCGCACTCAGCGGCTGCCGGCACTCCAGGTTAAGCAGGCGCGGGTGCATATACCCGCGCAGGCGATTGACCACTGCGCTGACGACGAGGCCATCGAGCTGCTGGAGCAGGCCTACCAGGGTAGAAAGGCGAAGAGCGTGCTGGAGCAGCACAACTCCGGCCGAAGGCTGAGCCGGCGGGCCCGCGGCCTCATTGGCCGGGCCTCGATCGGCAGCGATTCCCCGCTCGAGCGCAAACTCGTACGGGCCTTGCGGGACGCCGGGCACCGGGTGGAGACCAACGTGCGGGTAGGGCAGTACTTCTTCGACCTCTACCTGCCGGAGCTGAAGATGCTCATCGAGGTGGACGGCTACCAGTTTCACACCGCGGAGTCGCCCGATACCTTTATCCGCGACCGGTGGAAGGCCAACGAAGCCACGCTGGCGGGGTACACCGTCTTGCGCTACAGCGGCAGCTGTGTGCACTACCACCTCAATCGGGTGGTCAGGCAGGTGACGCAGCCGCGGCCGGCGCCCATGTCATCCAACGGGGTGTGGAACTGGCACTCGGGCATTATCCGGGAGGTGTCCTGGGCGCGCTATCGCTAGCAGATGCGAGTAGGCGCGAGCCGGCCGGCCCGCGGTCGCGAGAGTTCCGGTCAAGTTTGCGCTCCCAGAGTGGGTCGGTGGACCAAAAGTTGATCGGAACTCGCAGAACCAGCCCAAAACCGCCCCGAAACGAGCCCGAAACCCTAAGCCCCGCACAAAATGTCCGCCGCATGGTTGGCGGCCAGCCGGCCGGCGCGGGTGGCGCCCAGGGTCGAGGCAGTGGAGCCGTAGCCGGCCAGCAGGGCGCGCGGGTTGGCGGCCGGGGTGACCTCGTCGAGCATCTCGATTCCGCCGCGCGCACTTCGCAACCGCAGCCCAGCCAGGTGGCCCAGGTGCGGACGGAAGCCGGTGTTCCAGAAGATCGTGTCGACCTCGATGTGTGTACCGGCGGGGAAGGGGTGCCAGGCCTTGGCGCGGGTCTCGGCGTCCGCGTTGTGGGCCACCGGGCCGCCTGTCGCGGAGCCGCGGGGAGCGGAGGAGATCACGCCGGTGGCATCGATGGCGCTGAACATGCCGCTGGAGACCAGGAGGCCGCGCTCCACGGCGTCCAGGTAGTCCTGCCACGGCGGAATCCCCGTGGTGGACACGACGGAAGCGGGGCGCTTGCCGTCCTGGGTGCGGGCGCGCACGCTGTCTTCGACGGCGCGGCCCCAGCGGGCATCGAAGGCAGTGAATACGAAGTCCGGCGGGCGCCGGGTGGCCCAGATGGTGTCCGCGATGCCCTCGAGCTCCAGAAGGAACTGCACGGCGGACAGGCCGCCGCCGACGACGAGGGTGCGCTGGCCAGCGAAATCGGCCGCGCGCGTGAAGTCCTTGGTGTGCAGCTGGCGGCCCCGGAACGTGGCCGCGCCGGGAACGTGCGGAATGAAGGGGCTGTCCCAGGTGCCGGTGGCATTGATGAGTACCGGCGCTTGGAAGCTGCCCGCGGTGGTCGCCAGGTGGAAGATACGCGAGGTGGCGCCGTAGTGCACGGTTTCCACCCGAACTGGGCGGCGCACGTCGAGGCCGAAGTGGTCTTCGTAGGTGCCGTAATAGTTGGCGACGACGCGGGAGGCCGGCGTGGAGTCGTCGCCGGCCGGGGCGGCTAGGCCGGGAAGATTGGCAATCCCGTGCGCCTTGCCCAGGGTAAGCGAATCCCAGCGGTGGCGCTAGGCGCCGCCGGGGCCGCGGTTGGCGTCGAGGACGATGGTGGACACGCCGCGGCGCTTTAGCTGCTGGGCGGACGCGAGCCCGGCCTGACCGGCGCCGATGACCACAACTTCGGCTGAGTGCATACCAGCTAGTCTAATGGTTTGCCGAGGATTGGCCCTTTTTATTCGGGGGTAATGGGTCCTAATAAAACACCCCGGTATGTTGTAGATCACCCGTAAGCAAGTAATGTGTTCACGGACAGACCTCCCCCAAAAGTCAGCTTTTTCGAATTTGGCGTGCCGCGGTGACAGCGGTTCCACGGCGAATTCACAGGCCGGCGCCCCGCGGGGAGCGGCCGCGGCCCACGGTGGGCGGCGGCAATCCACGATGAAGGTGAAAGGATAGCCGGTGGAAGAGTTTTCTGCTTATTCCCTGATGTTGGACGTGGGCTGGATTTCGTTGCTCATGGTGATCGGCAACGTCCTGCGTCACAAGGTCAAGTTCATTTTCCAGGACCTGCTCCTGCCCGCCCCGATCACGGCCGGCCTGCTGGGCCTGCTGTTGGGCCCCGAGGTGCTTGGCTGGATCAATTTCTCCGACACGCTGGGTGATTACACCTCCCTGCTGATCGCCGTCGTGTTCGCCTCCATGGCGTATTCCATGGAGGTCGGCGGTTCCATGCGCAAGGGCGCGCGCAACATGTGGGGATTTTCCACCATGATGTTCACGGGCCAGTGGGGCCTGTTCATCCTGCTGGGCGTCTTCCTGTTCATGCCGGTCTTTGACACCCCGAACTGGTTCGGTATGATGCTGCCGGTCGGCTTCACCGGCGGCTTCGGCACCGCCGCGGCGGTCGGCGGTGCGCTGGAGGGCGTCGGCGCAGAGGCCGCGTCGTCGCTGGGCTTCACCTCGGCTACCGTGGGTACGCTGGCCGCTATCATCGGCGGCGTCGTCGCCGGCAACTGGGGCATTCGCCGCGGCAAGGTTTCCCACGTCCCGAAGGAGCTGCCGGAGGAGCTGCGCCGCGGCTACATCCGCAACGTGGAGGACCGCCCGTCCCTGGGGCGGGCGACCACCAACCCATCCGCGATTGAGCCGCTGACCCTGCACTTGGGCTTCATCGTTCTGACCGTCATGATTGCCTACCTTATCAACTCGGCTATCTCCTCGGTCTGGGAAAACGTCTCCATCCCGCTGTTCGCCATGTCCATGGTTGTCGGCCTCATCATCCGCGCCATCATGAACGCTGTGGGTGCTAACGACTACCTGGACCGCGAGGCCATCTCCACGGTCTCCGGTGCTGCTACGGACTACCTGATTGCTTTCGGTATCGCTGCGATTGTGCCGGCCGCCATCGCGAGCTACTGGGTGCCGCTGCTGGTCCTGTTCGTGCTGGGTACCATCTACTGCACCTTCTACCTGCTGTGGTTCCCGGCCGAGTTCTTCGGCGAGCGCTGGATTGAGCGCGGCATCTTCGGCTGGGGCTGGGCGACGGCCACCGTCGCCACCGGTATCGCCATCCTCAAGATCGTCGACCCGAAGCTGGAGTCCGGCACCCTGTCGGAATACGGCATGGCCTACGTGGGCTTCGGTCCCTTCGAGATTGGTATGACCGTCGTCGCCCCGATCGCCGTGATTTACGGCTTCACCGCCGGGCTGGGCTGGATCTCGCTGGCGATTGCCGTCGGCATCTACCTCACCTTCCGGTTTGCCGGCTGGTTGCCGCCGCGCGGCACCATCTTGAAGGAAGGCATCGGCCACGTGGGGCAGAAGTCCTAAAGCTCCTACGCCGCCAGCCGCCGCACCCCAAGTCCGCAAAAGGGGTCGCGGCGGCTTTGTAGATCCAGGGGTCGACCCGCGGCCGGCCCCGCGCGTAGAATAAGCCTCCCCGAATATATGAAGAGAAAAGGTGCGTGACGCGTGTGTCCAAGTGGGGAGTGCTGGTCGATAATGGTCTGCCCGCCCGAGTGGTCAATCAAGAACTAAGTGATGCGGACGTGGTGGTGGAGTCGGTGCCCACGGATGGCTCCGGCAACATCGCGCTATCGGCCTCGGCCGAGGCGATCCGTGCCCGCTACGGTTGGGACCGGTTCGTATACATCACGGATATGTCGATGACCGCGGACGGTGACCCGGTGGCCGCGCAGGTGGTCGGAGAGGCGGGCGATGCCGCCATCGTGAGCTTGCCGGCCTTCGGCTTCCGGCTCGGCCGCCAGAACCTGGCCGAGCGGGTCCGGGCCTTCGGGCAAAGCGGCCAGTGGTCGGGGCCCGGCAGGACGGTCAGCCCGTCGCACGTCGACGGCGCGGATGAGCACGCCGATGCCACCTTCGTCACCGGCCAGCGCGCCCGCTTCGTCGGCGGCATGGTGCGCACCAACCGCCCCGGCCGAATGCTGACCGCCCTGGCCAGCTGCCTGGCTGTCACGGTTGCCACCGGCGGGTTCGGTATCTTCTACGGTTCGGTCTGGCAGATGGCGCACGCGCTCAGCCCCCAGCGCCTGGCACTGGTCAGCGTGGTGGCCATCATGGTGCTGTCCACCTGGCTGGTCATCTACAACGGCATGTGGCACCGGGTCTCCCACCAGACCTCCCGGCAGCGCGCGCGGCTGGACAACGCCTCGACGGGGCTGACGGTGCTGGTGACCGTGCTGATGATGTTCGCGGTGACCTTCTGCGGCATGGCGGCGCTGACCGTGGTGGTCATCCCGCCGGACTACCTGACCGAGCAGCTCGGCGAGGCCGTCGGCTGGCGCGACTACGTCGACATCGCGTGGTTTACCACCTCGCTGGGCATCATGGGCGGCGCCCTGGGGTCCAACTTCGACGGCTCGGCCAAGGTGCGGCGCGCGACGTTTTCCGACCGTGAGAACGAGCGCCGCGACAGCGACGAGGAGCAGCCCAGCGGCTGGCGCGAGGATGAGTACGAGGGCAGTCACGAAGCCAAGAAGGCGGCCGAAGCCCAAGAAAAATAAGAACTCGGAAAGTTGAGTGGAATATACTCAAGTTTGTCTGCGTTACATCTAGTGAAGCCTCTACAGTGGGATCATTGCCCCGAGGTAGGGAGATTTACTTAAAGGAGAAAGCAGATTATGAACTCATTCAACCCAACTACGAAAACTCAGGAGGCACTGCAACAGGCGCTGCAGACCGCCTCCGCGGGCGGGAACCCGGATATCCGCCCGGCCCACCTTCTGGCGGCCATCCTGGGCCAGCAGGACGGCATCGCCGCCCCAGTGCTGAAGGCCACCGGCGTGGACCCGCAGACCGTGTTGCAGGAGGCCCGCGGCCTGGTCGACGGTTACCCGAAGGCCGAGGGGGCGAATATGGCCAACCCGAACTTCAACCGGGACGCGCTCAACGTGCTGACCCGGGCCCAGGAGTTGGCAGGCGAGCTAGGGGATGACTACGTCTCGACCGAGGTGCTGCTGGCAGCCATCGCCGGCTCGAAGACGGACGCGGCGGAGCTTTTGACCAGCCGCGGCGCTACCTACGACGCCATTAAGGGCGCGTTCCCGTCGGTGCGCGGGGCCGCCAAGGTCAACACTGAAAACCCGGAGGACCAGTTCCAGGCCCTGGAGAAGTACTCCACCGACCTGACCGCCCGGGCGCGGGAAGGAAAGATCGACCCGGTTATTGGCCGTGATCAAGAAATCCGCCGCGTGGTGCAGGTGCTGTCGCGGCGTACCAAGAACAACCCGGTGCTCATCGGTGAGCCGGGCGTCGGTAAGACCTCCATCGTGGAGGGCCTGGCCCGCCGCATAGTGGCCGGTGACGTGCCGGAGTCGCTGAAGGGCAAGACCCTGATTAGTTTGGATCTCGGATCGATGGTCGCGGGTGCGAAGTACCGCGGCGAGTTCGAGGAGCGCCTGAAGGCGGTGCTCGATGAGATTAAGGCCTCGGAGGGTCAGATCATCACCTTCATCGATGAGCTGCACACCCTAGTCGGTGCCGGTGCGACGGGCGAGGGCTCGATGGACGCAGGCAACATGATTAAGCCCATGCTGGCCCGCGGCGAGCTGCGCCTGGTGGGCGCGACCACCCTGGACGAGTACCGCAAGTACATCGAGAAGGACGCGGCCCTGGAGCGCCGCTTCCAGCAAGTCTACGTGGGCGAGCCCTCGGTGGAGGACACCATCGGCATCCTGCGTGGCTTGAAGGAGCGCTACGAGGTGCACCACGGCGTGCGCATCCAAGACTCCGCGTTGGTCTCAGCGGCGGAGCTGTCGAACCGATATATCACCAACCGCTTCCTGCCGGACAAGGCCATCGACTTGGTCGATGAGGCCGGCTCGCGCCTGCGGATGGAAATTGATTCCTCCCCGCAGGAGATTGACGAGCTCGAGCGCGTCGTCCGCCGGCTGGAGATCGAAGAGCTGGCGCTGAAGAAGGAATCCGACGCCGCCAGCCAGGACCGTTTGGCCAAGCTCCAGCAGGAGCTAGCCGACGAGCGGGAGAAGCTGGGCGAGCTCAAGGCCCGCTGGGCTAACGAGAAGAAGGCTATCGACGAGGTCCAGGAGGCCAAGGAGGAGCTCGAGGAGCTCAAGCGCAAGGCGGAGATCGCCGAGCGCGACGGCGACTACGAGCTGGTCTCGGAGCTGCGCTACGGGCGCATCCCGGAGCTGGAGAAGCAGCTGGCGGATGCCGAATCCCGGGCGCATACCCAGTCGGAAACCAACTCCATGCTGACCGAGGAGGTCAGCCCGGACGTCATCGCGGAGGTCGTCTCCGCGTGGACGGGTATCCCGGCCGGCAAGATGCTCGAGGGCGAGACCGAGAAGCTGCTGAACATGGAAGAGATCCTGGGCCGCCGCGTGGTGGGCCAGTCCGAGGCCGTCAAGGCCGTCTCGGACGCGGTGCGCCGCTCGCGCGCCGGGGTCGCGGACCCGAACCGCCCGACCGGCTCCTTCCTCTTCTTGGGTCCGACCGGCGTCGGTAAGACCGAGCTGGCCAAGGCCCTGGCGGACTTCCTGTTCGATGACGCCTCGGCGATGGTGCGCATTGACATGTCGGAGTACGGGGAGAAGCACTCCGTCTCCCGCCTGGTCGGTGCCCCTCCGGGATACGTCGGCCACGAGGCCGGCGGCCAGCTCACGGAGGCGGTCCGCCGCCGCCCGTACACGCTGGTGCTCTTCGACGAGGTGGAAAAGGCCCACCCGGACGTCTTCGACGTCCTGCTGCAGGTGCTGGACGAAGGTCGCCTGACCGACGGCCAGGGCCGCACGGTGGACTTCCGCAACACGGTCATCATCCTGACCTCCAACCTGGGTGCCGGCGGCACCAAGGAGGAGACCATGGCGGCGGTGAAGAAGGCCTTCAAGCCGGAGTTCATCAACCGCCTGGATGATGTGGTGATGTTCGAGAGCCTGTCGACTGAGTTGCTGCGTGGCATCGTAGACATCCAGCTGGCCAACCTGGCCGAGCGGCTCGCCGCCAAGCGCCTGACTCTGGACGTGGCGGACGAGGCCAAGACCTGGCTGGGCGAGCGCGGCTACGACCCGGACTACGGCGCCCGCCCGCTGCGCCGGCTCATCCAGCAGGCCATCGGCGACAAGCTGGCCCGCAAGCTGTTGGCCGGCGAGATCCGCGACGGCGACACCGTGCAGGTCACCGTGGCCGCCGACGGCGAGTCCCTGGATCTGCAGTCCACCGAGCAGCTGGCGGACTAAGACACACGCGTTAAGACCCCGGTCGTCCCACTTCTTAAGGCGGGGTGGCCGGGGCCTTTCGCCTGCGAGCGGCCTAGTCGACGCGCCCCGGCGGGCGGGGAGTCCGCTTTGGCTCTAGAGTGGGACACATGAGTATTTTGGTCTCTCCCCGCGAGCTTTACGATGCCATCTACGCCGGCGATCGCCTCACCGTTCTGGCCTGCCTGTGGGGCTCGGGCGCCAACAGCGCCCGAAACCAGTTCCACGCACTCCACATCCCGATCGCCCAGCTCTGCGACGTCTCCGCCGCAATGGCGGGCCTGCCGGGCTCCCGCAACGGCCGCAACCCGCTGCCGGACCCGGACAAGTTGCAGGAATGGTTCGTGAATTGGGGGCTTCGCAAGGACCGCCCGGTCGTCGTCTACGACGAGGGCCGCGGGCTTTTTTCTGGCCGCGCGTGGTGGATCCTGCGCTGGGCGGGTATCGAGGACGTGCGCGTGCTCGACGGCGGCTTGGCCCACTGGCGCCGGGAGCAGCTGCCCACCCTGACCGGCCCGGGCAATATCTCCGTGGAGACCAACACCACCGTGGACCCTAACCCGGACATGGTCGCTACCATCGACGAGGTCAAGGAGCATGACGGCATCCTGATTGACACCCGCGAGCCCAACCGCTTTGCCGGCCGCCGCGAGAACCTCGACCTCAAGGCCGGGCACATCCCGGGCGCGGTCAACGTGCCGGAGCGCTACCTCCACCACGCGGACCGCACCTGGAAGACCCAGAAGGAGATCCTCGAAGTCTTCCACAACGCCGGCATCAACGAGGACAACGTCAAGGACGCTATCGTCTACTCCGGCTCCGGCAACCACTCCGGCCTGGCCCTGGCCACCATGGACTGGGTGGGCTTGACCGGCGCGCGCCACTACGTGGGCGGCTGGTCGCAGTGGTCGGCGGATGCCACCAACCCGGTCGAGCGCGGCGACCGCGTCTCCCTCGGTGTCTAAGACCCGCGCCCCGGCGTCAGGCAGTAAACTAGGGCGCTAATGACACCTATTTTGCTTTTGATCCTGGCCCTGCTGGCCGCCGCGGGCGCGGTCTTTTTGTGGCGCGCCGCCCAGACCCAGGAGGCCGCACAGCAGCGCTCGCTGGCCGAGCGCGACGACAACCGCGACGACAGCCTTGAAGACGCCGACGATGCCTCCTCGGCCGCCCCCGAGCACGACACCCCGGAGGCAGCCGAGGCCCAGGCCGAGGTACCGGAGCCGGATACCTCGCCGGCGCCGGACATCGTCTACGAGGAACCCGCGGGCCCCTCAGACGAATTCGCAGCCGACGATGCCGACGGCGCCGAGGATGCCGACGACGCCAGCACGGCCGACCGGGCAGACCCGGAGGCGGGGGCACAGACAGGCGCAGTAGCCGCCGAGGAGCCAGAGACCCCGGCCGCCGAGGAGCAGGTGGAGCCCGCTCCCGATGCCGCGGAGGAGTCGGAGTCTGCTACGAAGACGGCGCCGAAAAAGAAGATCGGCCGTCCTCTCCTGCCGGGCGCGCTGCGCCGGGAGCGCAAGGCCTGGGCGAGCCAGCACGGCTTCGACTTCGCCAAGGAGGATTCCTACCTGGCGGATGAGTGGACGCGGGGCGCGGCCGCCGGGGGCGCGCGTCCCCGGGACATCGTCCACGGCACGGTCTTCGGCCACGAGCTTTTCCTGCTCGACCTGGGCGGGGTGAACGTGATGGCGCTGCGCACCGGCGCGAGCTCCGACGTGGTGGTGGACTTCCGCCGCACGGGCCTGCCGCTGGCGGAGGAGGCCTCCGAGGACTTGGTTGCCGCGACCGAGATCGCCGGCTTTAGCGTCTACGCCACGGAACCGGGCGTGGTCGAGCGCATGAGCGACGACCGCCTGGCCACCGGGCTGGAGTACCTGCCGGAGGCAGTGACCGCGGTGTGGATGGAAAACGAATGGGTGCTGGGCCAAACGGATAAGACTGCCCGCAGCGCCGAGTGGGATGAGATGCTCGCCCCGATGGCGGTGCTGGCCGATGTTGCCCGCGTGCTGCCGCCACCCCCGGCCGCCGGGCTGGTCTACCACCCGGAACTGGGGGATCCCACCCGCGTGGTGCCCCCGCCGCAGCCGGTCGCGCCGACGGGCCCGACCGCGGTGCCGAACCCGACCGAGGACATGGCGCGCCCGCCGGTCCAGCGCCCGGAAGAACCGATGGTGCTGCCCAGCCGCCGCGCCGGCGCCGCGCACGGCTCTATGGAACACCGCGCGCTGGGCGCGGACGAAGTGGACGCTATCGCCGACGGGCAGGAACGCCCGCAGGCGGACGAATCCGTCGCCCGCCTGCCGCGCGACCTGGGCCGCGGCTCCTCGATCTTCGACGAGATCGAGGCCGAGCTGGGCCCCATCGGCGATATCCCGGAGCACCCCGTCAGCGACCGCAGCGACCACGGTGCTCGCTCGGCAGGCGACGGCGAAGGCGGCATCGATAGCGGCGACGGCCACAATGCCTAAGGCTCCCCTCGGCGTGGGTTTCACTCGCGGGTGTCTTAAGCTAGAAATCGACGAAAATCGCAGGAGCGCGAGCAGCGGACGCATTCTTCGCCCCCGCGCGGGCAAAGTAAAGGAGTTTTTAAACCTCATGAACCTGGACGAGCAGAAGAAGAGCCGACTAGCCGAGCTGGTCAAGGAGCTGGCCGTCGTGCATGGCAAGGTGACTCTGTCCTCGGGTAAGGAAGCGGACTACTACGTCGACCTGCGCCGGGCGACCCTGCAGCACGAGGCCTCCCGGCTGATCGGCGCGCTGCTGCGCGAGCTGACCGCGGACTGGGACTTCGACGCCGTCGGCGGCCTGACCCTGGGCGCGGACCCGGTGGCCACCTCCATCATGCACGCGGACGGCCGCCCGATCGACGCCTTCGTGGTGCGCAAGGAGGCCAAGAAACACGGCATGCAGCGGCGCATCGAGGGCGCCGACGTGGAAGGCAAGAAGGTCCTGGTCGTCGAGGACACCACCACCACAGGCAACTCCCCGCTGACCGCTGTGGCCGCGCTGCGCGAGGCCGGCGCCGAGGTCGTCGGTATTGCTACCGTCGTGGATCGTGCCACCGGTGCGGACCAGGCGATTTCGGCAGAGGGCCTGGAGTACCGCTTCCTGCTGGGTCTGGAGGACCTCGACCTTGTCTAAGCCGGACGCCCGCGGCACCGTAGTCGACCAACAGCCCGGCCCCACCGAATGGAACGAGGGCCGGCACGGGGTCGGCCCGTGGGAAGGGCAGTGGCCCACCGGCCCGGAGGCAGAGCGCTACGATCCGGAGCTGCTGGCCGAAGGTGACCGCCGTAACGTGGTGGACGCCTACCGCTACTGGCGGCGCGAGGCGATCGTCGCCGACATCGATAGCCGGCGCCACAGCCTGCACATTGCCATTGAGAATTTCGAGAACGACTCGAATATCGGCACGGTCGTGCGCACAGCCAACGCATTTGCGGTGGACACGGTCCACATCGTCGGCCGCCGCCGCTGGAACCGCCGCGGCGCTATGGTGACGGACCGCTACCAGCACCTGGCCCACCACGAGACGGTAGAGGAGCTGCTGGAGTGGGCGGTGCAGGCGGGGCTCACGGTCGTGGCCATCGATAACACGCCCGGGTGCGTGCCGCTGGAGACTGCCGTATTGCCGGAGAAATGCCTGCTCCTGTTCGGGCAGGAAGGCCCCGGCGTGAGCCAGTCCGCCCAGGACGGGGCCGTGATGACCTGTTCCATCGCCCAGTTCGGCTCCACCCGGTCCATCAACGCGGGGGTGGCGGCCGGCATCGCCATGCACGCCTGGATCCGCCAGCACGCGGATCTGGCTCAGAGCTGGTAGCCGGGGGCGCCAACCGGTTGCGCATAATTGCACGGGTGAGCTGGGAGCGCGCTAGAATTCCTGTGAGTAATAGTTCGACTAAATTTAGGGCACCTGAGTGGACGAAAAGTGGGCACACCGCGCGGATCTGGCAGAAACCGCCATCAATGACCGCCACGCGGCACGCGTGTGGGGACTGCCAAAGACCAACCTGGCCATTGTGCGCTGGCCGCCTACCGGTAAGGAAAAGGTTTTCCTCCACTGGCACTACTGGTGGCAGGCGCACTACCTGGACTGCCTGGTGGATGCCGCCCAGCGCCACAACACCAAGATGCGGCGCAAGCGGATTGCAGAGACCGTACGCGGCATCCGGGTGCGCAACCTCAGCCCGCTGAAGAACAACCGCTACTTCGATGACAAGGCCTGGCTGGCGCTCGCCCTGCAGCGTGCCGGGCAGCTCAGCAAGGTCAAGCCCTATTCGAAGCTCGCGGAGCTGCAGGACGATATCCGCGCCGGCCGCGACGAGCACTTGGGTGTACTGCCGTGGCGCGAGGGCGAGAACTTTTTCAACGTGCCCTCCAACGGGCCGGCGGCGATCCTCTTGGCACGCACCGGGCACCTTTCCGAGGCCCAGGAGATAGTGGAGTGGATCTACGAGAACCTGGTCGATGACCAGGGGCTTATCATGGACGGCGTCCGCATGCGCATGGACGGCCCGGAGTGGGTGCGCAACCTGCACCCCTACTGCCAGGGCGTGGTTTTGGGCGCCTGCCTGGAGATAGCACTGGCCCTGCGCAAGCGTGCCGGTTTTTCCTCCCTGGAGCACCTCGACTCGGTCCAGGAGGCCGAGCGCGCCGAGGACACCGTGCAGTACCTGACCCGCATCCGCGGGCTCATCCAAGCCATCGCCTCCTACATGGCCACTCCGGCCGGGGTCATCGACTGGGATACCGGCGACGGCGACGGTGGCCTGTTCAAGGGCATCCTGGTGCGCTACCTGGCGGACACGGCAGTGCGCCTGCCGGGGGATTCGCCCGCCAACCGCGCGGCGAAGAAGCTCGCCGCCCGCCTGGTGATGGCCTCAGCCGCCTCGGTCTGGGAGCACCGCCTGGAGGTCGACGGCCTGCCGATTTTCGGCACGGACTGGACCGCGGACGCGCGCCTACCCCACAACTTCGGCCTGGGCCCAACCACCCTGGGCGAGAAGGTCGGCGTCATCCGCATCGCCGAACGCGACCTGTCGGTGCAGCTGTCCGGTTGGATGCTGATGGAGGCCGCCGCCCGCGTCGCCCGCGACCGCGCAGACCGCCGGGCCTAGCAAGCACGAGCCAGCCCTAGCCGGGACCAGACACCGTCTAGGTACAAACTCACACCTTTCCTTAACCGGGACCTGCGGCGCGCAAGCCAAATCACAGGCATACTTGGTAGTGCAGTAAGTCAAACGCGAACCAAGTAAGGAAGATTCACTTCTATGCCAATTGCTACCCCAGAGGTTTACAACGCCATGCTGGATGAGGCGAAGCAGTCTGGCTTCGCCTTCCCGGCCATCAACTGCACCTCCTCGGAGACCATCAACGCCGCACTCAAGGGCTTCGCTGAGGCCGAGTCCGACGGCATTATCCAGTTCTCCACGGGCGGTGCGGAGTTCGGTTCCGGCCTGGCAGTCAAGAACAAGGTAGCGGGCGCCCAGGCGCTGGCCGCCTTCGCGCACGAGGCCGCCAAGCACTACGGCATCAACGTCGCGCTGCACACCGACCACTGCCAGAAGGAGGTGCTGGACGACTACGTCCGTCCGCTCATCGCCATCTCCCAGGAGCGCGTCGACCGCGGTGAGCTGCCGCTGTTCCAGTCCCACATGTGGGACGGCTCCGCTATCCCGATCGATGAGAACCTGGAGATCGCCCAGGAGCTGCTGGAAAAGGCCCGCAAGGCCCACATCATCCTGGAAGCCGAGATCGGCGTCGTCGGCGGGGAGGAAGACGGCGTGGAAGCCAAGGCGGGTGACAACCTCTACACCTCCGTCGAAGACTTTGAAAAGACCATCGACGCCCTGGGCACCGGCGAGAACGGCCGCTACCTGCTGGCCGCCACCTTCGGCAACGTCCACGGCGTCTACAAGCCGGGTAACGTCAAGCTGCGCCCGGAGGTCCTGTTGGAAGGTCAGCAGACCGCGCAGAAGAAGCTCGGCCTGGACGAGGGCGCTAAGCCCTTCGACTTCGTCTTCCACGGAGGCTCCGGCTCCGAGAAGGAAAAGATCGAGGAGGCCCTGCGTTACGGTGTTATCAAGATGAACGTGGACACCGACACTCAGTACGCGTTCACCAACCCGGTCGCCCGCCACATGTTTGCCAACTACGACGGCGTGTTCAAGATCGACGGCGAGGTGGGCAACAAGAAGGTCTACGACCCGCGTTCTTACCTCAAGAAGGCGGAGCAGGGCATGTCTGAACGCGTCATCGAGGCGTGCCAGGACCTGCATTCTGTGGGGAAGACGGTTTCCCGCTAAAGCAGTCTTTTCGGGCCGCGGCGCCATAAAAGTGTCCTAGAATGGCGCCCATGGCCGAAGAACGAAAACGACTCACCACGCGCGAGCGCCTGCGCAGTATTGACCGGTCTTTAATGGCCCGGTTGAACCGCGTGCGCTCGCGCTTCGTGTTTATCCTGCAGGCCACAGTCGGCGCGGGGCTGTCCTACTGGGTGGCCAATGACATTGCGGGCCACGCGCAGCCCTTCTTCGCGCCGATCTCCACGGTGATCATCTTGGGCCTGTCCGGCGGCGACCGGCTAAAGCGCGCGGTGGAGATGTCCATCGGCGGCATCACCGGTGTGGCGGTGGGGGATATCCTCTTCCAGTTCGTTGGCCAGGGGCCGTTCCAGATCACCCTGATCGTGGGCGCGACGCTGTTGCTCGGCTCGTTCATGACGAAGTCGCCGCTGCTGACCAATCAGATCGTCTTTGGCTCCATCCTGATTGCCACCATCTTCCCGCCCACGGAAGGCGCCGGGGGCTTAAACCGCGCTATCGATGCCCTCATCGGCTCCGTCATCGGTGTCATCACCATCGCCCTCATCCCAAACTCGCCGCTGGCCCAGGCGCGCCGGGAAGTCTCCAAGGTGCTCAGCATCGCCGCCAGCGTGCTCTACGACGTCTCCCGCGGGTTAGAGAAGCAGGACGTCGAAATCATCGAGGAGGCCCGGCAGGCCGTCTTCGGCACGCAGACCAACATCGAGAAGCTGGCCGATGCCGCCAAGCAGGGCAGGGAGGCTTCGGAGGTCTCGCCCCTCATGTGGGGTTCTAGGCGCAATATTCGCTCGCTGGAACGCATCCTGGTGCCGGTGGATAACGGTGTGCGCGGGGTGCGCGTGCTCTCCCGCCGCGCGCTGGTGATTACGGAGGACGGGGACAGCGTCTCCCCGGTCCAGATTGAGCTCATCGAGGAGCTGTGCTCGGTCATGGAGGAGCTGGCCGAAATCTACGTCAGCCGGCGCGGCCTCAACGAGGCCCAAGAGCTGCCCCACCTGGTCCAGCGTCTGCGGCGGGCGGGCGCGCGGGCGAGCATGGACATCGTAGCAGGGAGCAGCCAGCTTTCGGCCTATGCCATCCTGGCTCAGACGCGTTCCATCGTGGTGGACCTGCTGATGATTTGCGGCATGTCCCGCGAGTCCGCCGTGGCGGTACTCATCCCGACCTCGCAGACCCCGGCCTACCCGCCGGAGATCTACTACGAGGAAGAGCACGACCTCTAGGTGCTAGGGGTGCGCCACCCGCACCACCTGCAGGTCGCGCAGGTGCCGGTAGAAGGTCACGCGGTCGACGGGGCGGGGGCGGGAGACCCCGTCCACGGTCACGCGCAGCTCCGGCCCGCCGGCCTGGACCGCGCGCCCGGTGGCCACGGTGGACGGATCCACCGGGCCGGGCTGGGGTGCGGCCTGCTTCCGCCGCAGGCGCTCTAGCAGCCCCTGGCGGGCCACTGGCGCCGCCGCGGCGACGATGCCGGGGGCGTCCACCATGGGCACCAGTTTGGCGCCGTAGACGCCCGTCTGCGTCGCGCCCACTGCCTCGCCGTCCTGGCGGACGAGCACGTGGTCGTCGACGATGATCTCCCCGGTCATAGCCCCGGGGTTCCACTGGCTGATGGTGGCCGAGCCCGCCACGGCCTGGCCGGCGTCGTTGCGGATGGTGGGCACAGGCGCGACCGCACCGTCCAGCGCCAGACGGAAGGCATCATCCGCCCGCTGCGGCAGGCCCCAGTTCTGGGCGGCGGCGGAGGAATCTTCTACCGGCACGTAGGCGACCTCGACCCACATGGTGTCGGCGCGCATGAGCCGGGTAATCACCGCGGACAGGGCCGCATCCGTGCCGATGACGACTACGCGCAGCGCTTCTGACACCGGCTGGGGCGCAGGCACCGGCGCGCCCAGGTGAGCCACGTCGGGCTGGGCGGCGATCTCGTCGAGCGACGGCGTGGGATCTTCAGGCAGGATCTCCCGGGCGGCGGCGTCTACCGCCTTGAGCTCCTTGCGCGTGGGTACGGCCGCGCAATCCAGGATTTCCCAGTTGGACTGCGGATCGTGGGGCAGCAAAAACTGGGGCGCTCCGCAGCGCAGGATCATTACACGCATGTTTTCTATGCTACTTCGCCGGGGTAGGAGCGCCCACGCGGATGGCTAAGCAGGTAGAGTTAGTGCGTATTTGACTCCAATTAAAATGGGGAAGTGAATTAACAACCATGGCAGCAATCGTCATTGTTGGCGCCCAGTGGGGCGACGAAGGCAAGGGCAAGGCGACGGATATCCTCGGCGGCGAGGTCGACTACGTCGTCAAGCCGAACGGCGGCAACAACGCCGGCCACACCGTCGTGGTCGGCGGCGAGAAGTACGAGCTCAAGCTCCTGCCCGCCGGCATCCTGTCGGAAAACGCCACCCCAATTTTGGGCAACGGCGTCGTGATTAACCTGGAGGCCCTGTTTGACGAGATCGACGGGCTGGAAGCCCGCGGCGCGAAGGCCTCCCGCCTGAAGATCTCCGCCAACGCGCACCTGGTGGCGCCGTACCACCAGACGCTCGACCGCGTGCAGGAGCGCTTCTTAGGCAAGCGCGCCATCGGCACCACCGGCCGCGGCATCGGCCCGGCGTATGCGGACAAGGTTGCGCGCATCGGCATCCGCGTCCAGGACATCTTCGACGAGTCCATCCTGCGCCAGAAGGTCACCTCCGCGCTGGACATCAAGAACCAGATGCTGGTCAAGATGTACAACCGCAAGGCCATCGACCCGGAGCAGGTCGTTGAGTACTTCCTGAGCTACCGGGAGCGCCTGCGCCCGATGGTCATCGAGGCCGAGCTTGAGCTCAACGATGCCCTGTCTAACGGCAAGCACGTCCTCATGGAGGGCGGCCAGGCCACCATGCTGGACGTGGACCACGGCACCTACCCGTTCGTGACCTCTTCCAACCCGTCGGCCGGCGGCGCCTCGGTGGGCTCGGGCGTGGGCCCGACGCAAATCACCACCTCCCTGGGCATCATCAAGGCCTATACCACCCGCGTGGGCGCGGGCCCGTTCCCTACGGAGCTCTTCGACAAGTGGGGCGAGTACCTGCAGACCACCGGCGGGGAGATCGGCGTCAATACCGGCCGCAAGCGCCGCTGCGGTTGGTACGACTCCGTCATCGCCCGCTACGCCACCCGCGTCAACGGCTTCACTGATTACTTCCTGACCAAGCTGGACGTCCTGACCGGCATTGGGGAGATCCCCATCTGTGTGGCCTACGACGTGGACGGCAAGCGCTTCGACGAGATGCCCATGACCCAGTCCGACTTCCACCACGCCGAGCCCATCTTTGAGACCATGCCGGCGTGGGACGAGGACATCACTGGCTGCCAGACCTTCGAGGAGCTACCGCAGAAGGCCCAGGACTACGTCCTGCGCCTCGAGGAACTGTCCGGCACCCGCATCTCCTACATCGGTGTCGGCCCCGGCCGCGACCAGACCATCGTGCGCCACGACGTTCTCAGTGATCTCCAAGTATGAGAGGGCAGTGAAATATAAAGGACGATTTATGTACATATTTAGGCAAAGGTTTGATCGACTGGGGGACTTTTGAAAACCCGCAGAACTTCCGTAGTGATCTGGGGGGCTTTAGTTGTTTTTGGACAGTTTCAGTCGTTTTTTGGGGGCTCTTCCCTCTTTGGGGATAGTAAAAAGTGTACAGACGTCTGCTAAGATAATGACAAGCTTGGGGCCAGCTTAAAAAGGTTTGGAAGCGTGGTCTCGAGCGGTCTACTGATAGCCCTCTAACTGAGGCTTAAAGAGAGGAAGTAAGGTGAAAGGGAGTTCTCGGCGCGTTTTCAGGAGCGCTACCGCCATGGCAATGAATGGCCTGTTCCTGAAGCCGCGTATGCGTACTTACATTGCTGCAGGCGTTACGTCTGCATTGGCTGTCACCGGCACCGTGGTGCCTACTTTTGTTGACCCAGTCCCAGCTGCTTATGCACAGTCTGCCACCCCCGGGGGGGTAGGTGCTTCGGAAGAAACCGCCATAGATGTCACCGGTTCCGAAAAGGGAAACTGGCAGGTGCGCGGCACGGCGTTTATCGATCGTGCTGGTCGCTACGGTGAGCTTCAACCCGGAATGGGTGATGAGCCACTTGCAGGTATGACCGTGTATTTGCAGTACATGACAAATAATGGTGAAGTTTCGCCGGTCTTTTCTGCTACTACCAATGCCGAAGGTAATTATATCTTCGACCTGCGGCCGGAGAAGACCGATCCTTACGGCGCTCCACAATTCAACATCGCTAAGACTAATTACCAGATCAGGACTTGGGTCAAGAACCCGGATCCGGAGAACTACTCCGTCGTTTTGGGTGGCGATGCGGCGCAGGGGCGCTTCCACTTGGCGACGCAGCGAGTCTTCGAGGGTTGGAACCAGACGGTAGGGATCAACACCGTAACGGGCCAGCAGATCTCTCTCCAGGAGCGCCCCAACGTGAAGGGGTGGTTGGCTAAGCCCGAGGATCAATGGCAGCGAGCGACCGACGATCAGACCGGTGAACTGACCCCGGACGGTCAGTTCACCGATAAGGGTGCTCAAGGCAAGGTTGCTGGAAAAGTCTGGTTTGAGGAGCGGGAAGCAAATGGAGCTCTGGCTCTTTACCTCAAACACGATTCCTCTAGGGGAGACAGCGTCGCTCCAGGAGTCACCGTAGTTGCTTCGTATCTGAATGATGAAGTAGCGCGCCGGATTGATGAGTGGAAGGACGCGAATCGGGGCTATACCCGAGCTCAGCTGACTGCAGCTCAGGAACGAATCATCAAGGAATATGAATCCGAGGAGGGTAATGGTCCTGGCTCGGCTATCGCGGAGACAGTAGCAGCGCCGACCAATGCGGAAGGTGAGTACTACCTCCCGTTTAAAGGGACCTACGGTGATAGTCGTAACAGGGAGAACCAACTTGGCCAGACCCAAAACCGGCTAGAGCCCGGTGAGTTTGGTACTGTCGCGCCCGACTACGCCGAGGATACCTATGCTGCCTTTACCGGCGGTGCTATCAACGAGGAGAAGAAGCGTCACATCAACGAGGATTACCTGTATGTCTACCCTGTAGTGGAGGACTCCCGTGATGTATGGATGGGCCCGTTCCAGGACAACATCTTCCAGTTTGCTAAAAACAGTAGCGAGGATGAGGGTCTCCACCCCGTTACTATCACGGCAGGCACCAACATTGATGGCGTGAATTTCGCACTTCTTTCGCCCAATCCGTTCTTCGACGTTGTGGAATACGACAGCTTCGGCAATGATGCCCATCCGGGAGACGAAGCTAATACCCGCGCGACTGGGCTGCAACCGAACAAGGACTACGGAATTGTGTGGTACCAGACCGATTCCGAAGGTAACAAGACCGAGGTAGGCACAGAGTGCGTACTGAAGAGTAATGAGGTCGGTGATATCGAGGACTCCTGCCCGCTAACGGTCCCGAATGTGGAAGAAGATACCACCTTCACCGCCGGCGTCTACCCTGTGAATCCAGCGAACGGAGAAATCCGTAAGAGCTCCGACGACCTCCTGCTCGCTGATTCCTTCAAGGCAGTGCCTGTGGAGACCTCTGAGGCTTCTGTTGTTGCCGATCCGGTGACTGTGGTTGAGGGTCAGGAGGTTGATCCGTTCCAGACTGCTCAGGATGTTCCGGAGGGTGGTTCTGTTGAGGTTTCTGGCCTGCCGGAGGGTCTGGAGGTTGATCCGGGTACCGGTGAGGTTTCTGGTACTCCGTCTGAGGTGACTGATTGGGGTCCGGATGAAGAAGAGCGTGAAGTTACCACCACGGTGACCGTTAAGGATGCTGATGGTAACGATGTTGCTTCTGAGGAGAAGGTCATCACTGTTCAGCGTGATACTGATGGTGATGGTGAGCCGGATGTCACCGATACTGACGATGACGGCGATGGCTTCACTGATAAGCAGGAGGAGGAAGCCGGCACTGACCCGAAGGATCCGGATAGCACTCCGGTTGTGGTTGAGGCTTCTGTTGTTGCCGATCCGGTGACTGTGGTTGAGGGTCAGGACGTTGATCCGTTCCAGACTGCTCAGGATGTTCCGGAGGGTGGTTCTGTTGAGGTTTCTGGCCTGCCGGAGGGTCTGGA
>NZ_JASTTF010000003.1:0-64159 GCF_055700955.1 Corynebacterium sp. 1103A | reverse complement strand
GATGTCACCGATACTGACGATGACGGCGATGGCTTCACTGATAAGCAGGAGGAGGAAGCCGGCACTGACCCGAAGGACGCGAACGACAAGCCGTCTGGTGAGACCCCGGCTGAGAAGCCGGCTATTGATGCTGGTGAAAAGACCGATGAGGTTCCGGCTGATGGTAGGGGCCATGAGTTGGATGACAAGGTCGCCAACCCGACTGATGAGACTAAGGGTGAGCTCAAGGATGAGGACGGTAACACCGTTCCGGGCTCTGAGGTTAATATCGATGACAACGGCACCGTGACTGTCACGGTTCCGGAGGAGATCGATTTCGGCGATAACGATTCCATCCCGGGCACGGTTGAGATCACTGATGGCGGCGACAAGGTCGGCGATATTGATGTGACCATCACCAAGCCGGGTAACGACAACACCGGTGGCGGAACGGACGGCGGTAGCTCCTTGGGCGACCTGAGCTCCGGCGGTTCCTCGCAGGCTGGCAAGTGCTTGGCTATCTCCGCTGCGACCGGTCTGCCGCTGCTGTTCCTCATCCCCTTGGGGCTGGGTGCACAGCTAAACATTCCGGGCTTGGATTCGCTGAACTCCCAGATTCAGCGCTCCATCGGTGGCGTTAATCAGCAAATTGCTGCTGCAAACACCCGTGCACAGCAAAAGCTTGGCATCATGAACCCGCAGCTGGCTGAGGTTGCGAAGCGTTTCAACATCCAGGCTAACCAGTTCGGTAAGCAGGCTGGGCCGGTCGTCGGCGGCATCGCTGCCGTGGCTGCTGGTTTGGCTGCCTTCGGTCTGGTCTACAACGCCTGCGTGGAGGGTGGCTCCTCTAACGGTTCCAGCGGCTCCTCCGAGTAGTAGCCGCCGGGAAAGGGCTAGGATGCTTTGGTCACCCAGTGATCGGGCACCAGAGGCCTGCGACATTCACGATGTTGTGAGAAGCTAGCGATAAAGACGCCTGTTGGTTCGCTTTTAAAGTGGACCGGCAGGCGCTTTTCGTTGTGTAAGGGTCTGTTACAACGCAGCAAATAGCTGGCCCTATGCGATAATAGGGTGGAGTTTGCTGTGGTGTCTCACAGCTTCTGGAGGAACAACCTATGGACTTTGCACAACATATCGGAACGCCGCTGACATCGAACGCCACCAAGGTGCTGCTGCTCGGCGGTGGTGAGCTCGGCAAGGAGCTGACGGCTGCGTTCCAGCGCCTGGGACTAGAGGTGCACGCGGTGGACTCCTACCCGGGGGCGCCGGCGCTGCACATCGCCCACGCGGCGCACGTGGCGCAGATTTCCGACCCGCAGGCGGTCTGGGAGATCGCCTCCGAAGTCCAGCCGGACTTCGTGGTCCCTGAGGTGGAGATGGTGGCCGTGGACGCCCTGTCCCGCCTAGAGGCGGAAACTGACGCCGTGGTGGTGCCCACCGCGCGCGCGTGTGAGCTCACACGGGACCGGGAATCGATCCGCAGTGCGGCGGAGTCGCTGGGCCTTCCCACGACGGCCTACCGCTTCGCGAATTCGGAGGAACAGCTCGTCGCTGCGGTCGAGGAGCTTGGCTTCCCCTGCATCATCAAGCCGGACGTGTCGACCTCCGGCAAGGGGCATATGCTGGTCCGCGAGCCGGAGGGAATCGTCAGCGCCTGGCAGAAGGTTCGCCGCGTGTCCTCGGACTCAGATTGCGTGGTGGCGGAGCGTTTCGTGGACTTCGACTACGAGGTCACGCTTCTGGCAGTGCGGTCTATCGATCCGTCCACCAAGGAGATGGCCACCTGGTTCAGCGAGCCTATCGGCCACCGCCACGAGCACGGCGACCTGGTGGAGTCGTGGCAGCCGATGGCAATGAGCCAGCGCGCGCTGGAAAACGCCCGCTCGGTGGCGGCGCGAATCTCCAACGAGCTGGGCGGGCGCGGCGTCTACGGCGTGGAGCTCTTCGTCGCCGGCGACGACGTCTACTTTTCCTCCGTCTCTCCTAGGCCGTCGGATACCGCGATGCTGACCGGCTACACCCAGCGCTTCTCCGAGTTCGAGCTGCAGGCCCGCGCCATCCTGGGCTACCCGATTGACGTCACGCTGGTCTCTCCCGGGGCGGCCTACGTGCTGCACGCGGACGACGACATCGAGGACGTCGCCTACCAGGGCGTGGGCCAGGCGATGGCGGTCGCGGAGACTGACGTGACGCTGTTTGGCAAGCCGGGCGCCTACAAAGGCCGGCGCATGGGCCTGGTCGTCTCCACGGGCGAGGACATCGAAGAAGCCCGCGATAGGGCCAACGTGGCGGCCGCCCGCATCGAGGTGCGCGGCACCCCGACCGCGGCCGAGGTCGTCGAGGAAGCCCAGACCCCGGATATCCCGCAGCTGCACAAGGTGGTGCTGTTGGACGAGCCGCTGGTGCGCGTCAACCCTGAGCTGACCGGCGGCATCGACGATGACGACGAGCAAGCCGCGGTTGAAAACACCTCGCTGTGGGGCCAGAAGTAGGAGCCTGCGCCCTGGTTATTCAGCCGCGGCGCGCTTAATCATCGGCGTGTGCGGGGTGCCGTCCTCGTCGAAGGGTTCGCCGCAGACGTTAAAGCCGAAGCGGCCGTAGTAGCCGGTTAGCGGGGACTGCGCCTCCAAGTAGACCGGAGCGCCCGGACGGGCGGTGGCGGCGAACTGCAAGGCGGCATCGATAAGCTGCGGGCCCAGGCCCGTGCCCCGGGCGGCGGGAGCCAGGGCGAAGCGGCCGAACTGGACGACCTCGATGGTGGGGGAGTCGCTGTCGTCTGCCGCCTCCGGGTCCGGGATGGTCGCTGGGAACAGGCGGGCCGTGCCTAGGAGCCGGGGAGTGGGCTCCTGGGTCGGCGCTTGTATTTGTGCTTGCGCTTGTTCTTGAGCAGGGCTGTCCCAGGCCAGGAGGTGGATGGTGGATGGCTGGGCGTCCGTGTCATCGATTTCGGCGTAAGGGGTGGCCTGCTCATGCACGAAGACGTCCACGCGCAGCTTGTAGAGCGCGTGGATGTCTAGCGGGGCCAGCGCCGCCAGGGGCGCGGCGGTGATGGTGGGCTGGAAAGATTCTTTAGTCACGCCCACCACTTTAGCGGCCGGGCTTAGTCCTCCTGCGGGCCGGCGTAGCGGACCATGTCGTCCCATTCGACGATCTTGACGCGCTCGCGCTCCTGGCGCTCGCCGGCGGCGCGCTCGGCGGCGTCCAGGCGGTGCCAGCCTTCCCAGGTGGTCACGGCGATATCGCGGCTGGCCAGCAGGTTCAGGATGTCCTGCGGGTCGCGCTTGGTGGCCTCGGTGAGCTCGCCGGCCAGGTGGTCGGCCAGCAGCATGGAGGTGGTGTCCTTCGCGTCGGACTTGGTGTTGCCGATAAGGCCTACCGGGCCGCGCTTGATCCAGCCCGTGGTGTACAGGCCCGGGATCTTCTCCCCACCGTTGTCGCGCAGCACGTGGCCGCCGTCGTTCGGGATGACGGCCTTCTCTTCGTCGTAGGGCACGCCTTCGACGTCCTGCGGGTGGTAGCCCACGGCGGAGTAGACCGCCTGGACCGGCCACTCGGTGAACTTGCCGGTGCCGTTGACCTGCCCGGTGCCGTCGAGCTCAGTGCGCTCGGTCTTCAGGCCGGTGACCTTGCCGTCCTCGCCCAGGATCTCTACCGGGGCCTCGAAGAAGTGGATGTAGAGCTTGTGCGGCGCGCCCTTGGCTTCGCGCATGGCGTAGCCCTCCAGGGTCTGGCAGACCAGGTCGGTGGACTTGGTGGCGCGACGGGCCTCCTCGGAGGCGGCGTCGTAGTCGATGTCCTCCGGATCGACGATGACCTCGATGGTCGGGGACTCGTCCAGTTCCTTGAGCTCCTTCGGGGTGTACTTCGCCTGGGCCGGGCCGCGGCGGCCGAAGACGTGAATCTCCTTGGCGCGGTTGGTCTTCAGGGTCTGGTAAACGTTGTCCGGGATCTCCGTAACCAGCAGCTCATCGGCGGTCTTGGCCAGGATGCGGGAAACATCCAGGGAGACGTTGCCCACGCCTATGACGGCTACGGACTCGGCGGAGAGATCCCAGTCGCGCTTGAAGTTCGGGTTGCCGTCGTAGAAGCCCACGAACTCGCCGGCGCCGTGAACGCCCTCGAGGTCCTCACCTGGGATGTTGACCAGGCGGTCGGCGGTGGCGCCGGTGGCGAAGATGACGGCGTCGTAGTGGTCCTGCAGCTCCTCGACGGTGACGTCGCGTCCGACCTCAATATTGCCCAGGAAGCGAATGTCTTCCTTTTCCATGACGTTGTGCAGAGACTGAACAATCCCCTTGATGCGCGGGTGGTCCGGGGCCACGCCGTAACGGATCAGGCCGAAGGGAGCGGGCATCTTCTCAAACAGATCGACCTTTACGTCGACCTCGGATTTAACCAGAAGATCGGATGCGTAAATGCCGGCCGGGCCGGAACCAACGACTGCTACGCGCAGAGGGGAAGTCATAATGTGTCGGTGTCCTCACTGATTCTTGGGAGTGCCTGTTACTTGTCTAATCTGAGCTCATCATACGTTCGGATGTGAGCAACGTACTAGATAGGGTAACAAGCCTGCTCCCCAAATCAGCCTCTGAAGGGCCTATCCGACTATCTTATATTCAGGAGTACCCGGCTTGAGGTACTCGTACTCGAACTTGGAGTTGTCCAAACGTTCGATGAGCTGGTCGATTTCCTCCGGCTTTTCCAGCACCAAGCCCACCAGCGCGGTGCCTAGTACGCAGTTGTTGCGCTTCTGGTACTTGAACCGGGTGATGTCGTCGCCGGGGTTGAGGATTTCGTCGAGGAAGATGCGCAGCTGGCCAGGAACCTGCGGGAAGCTGATGAGGAAGTAGTGCTTCAGGCCGCGGTGGACCAGGGAGCGCTCCATGATCTCCGTATAGCGGATGACGTCGTTGTTGCCGCCGGAGATGACGCAGACCACGGTCGAGCCCGGCGCCAGGTCCAGCTTGGTCAGACCGGTCACGGACAGCGCGCCGGCCGGCTCGGAGACGATGCCCTCGTTCTGGTAGAGGTTGAGCATCTCGATGCAGACGTCGTCCTCGCTGACCGCGAAGTGCTCCAGCCGGTCCTTGTTGGCCGAGAGAATCTCGTAGGGCAGCGCGCCGATGCGCTTGACAGCCGCGCCGTCCACGAACGGGTCCACGGTCGGCAGCGTCATCGGGCCGTTGTTACGGAAGGCTGCGGCTAGCGATGCCGCGCCGGCCGGCTCCACGCCGTAAATCTGGGCCTCCGGGGCCTTCTCCGCGACGTAGCTGGTCAGGCCGGACAGCAGGCCACCGCCGCCGACGGGGGCGATGAGCGCGTGTAGCTCCTTGCCCTCCTCGGCCAGCTGCTCGAGGATCTCTTTGGCCATGGTGCCCTGGCCGACGACGGTGTCGTGGGCGTCGAAGGGCTCGATGAAGGTGGCGCCGCGCTCGGCAGCGTCCTCGTGGGCGGCTGCGGAGGCCTCGTCGAAGGACTCGCCGGTCACGACTAGGTCCACGAAGCGGCCGCCGTGGGCCAGGATGCGGTCGCGCTTCTGGGCCGGGGTGGACACCGGCACGAAGATCTTGCCCTGCACGCCCATGGTCTTGCAGGCATAGGCCACGCCCTGGGCGTGGTTGCCGGCAGACGCGGTGACGATGCCGGCGGCCAGCTCCTCGTCGCTCAGGTTCTTGATGCTGTTGAGTGCGCCGCGGATCTTGTAGGAGCGCACGTCCTGTAGTTCCTCGCACTTGAGGTAGACGTTGCAGTTGGTCAGTTGGGACAGTCGCTCGCTGTAGCGCAGCGGGGTGCGGTTGATTTCATCTTGGATGCGCTCGTGGGCGGCCTCGATTTCGGCGGCGGTGACGAGTGGGGTCTGGACTGTAGTGCTCATGCCTCCGATGGTATAAGGTCTTTGACCTGCGCAAAAGTGCTTTGATTTTGGTCATAGCGGCCGGATTTTCGGTGACGTGCACAATAGTCGGGGGCGGCCGGCGGGGGAGGGGCGCCGCAAGGGTCGAATACCGTTTCCGCAGGGGATTTCCGGTAGGCGTTCGGGTTCGGTGCAGCCTGGGCGGCCTTTCCGGTGGTTCCTGTTGGGTACTAGGTAAAAACTATGTCAGAACCGAGTGTGGCTAATTACTATAGCGGATCCCTGCGAAAAAGTTCTCATTTCAGTGTTGTGATAATAATTAATCGTCGAATGTGAGTTTGCTCATAGCAATCCGGGGATATTTTGCGCAGTATGAAGTCTGAAGTGATAAATAGTTCTCCATAGGTCCGGTTCTTTCGCGTTGGGCTGCGGGGAACACGTCGAAAGGGTCGAACACACTATGTCCGTCATCCCTCCCGAGGCCGCCGACGCCCGGCGGACGCCAACCAATCCCGCGCCAGGCAGCGCCGACAGTGCAGACAAGGCCCCTAGCTGGGGCAAAACCGATACCATCTGGACGCTGAGCCTGTTTGGCACCGCCATCGGTGCCGGCGTCATGTTCCTGCCCATCAACGCGGGCATCGGCGGCATCATTCCGCTGATCATCATGACCATCATCGCCTTCCCCATGACCTTCTGGAGCCACCGCGCGATGACCCGCTTGGTTTTGTCCGGCTCCGATCCGAAGTCCCACCTGACTGACGTCATGGAGGAGCACTTCGGCGCCAACGCCGGTGTCGTGATGACCGTCCTCTACTTCGTGGCGGTCTACCCGCTGGTGCTGGTCTACGCGGTAACGCTGACCAACACCCTGGAGTCCTTCCTTATCCACCAGCTGCACGTCGAGCCTTGGCCGCGCTGGATACTGGCCACTCTGCTGATCGGCGGACTCATCTTCGTGGTGAAGATGGGTCAGGAAATCGTGGTCAAGGTGATGTCCGCGCTGGCCTTCCCCTTCATTGCCGTGCTGGTTTTCCTAGCGCTCTACCTCATTCCGCGCTGGAACACCGCCTTCTTCTCGACCTTTGACCTAGACGTCGCGCGGGAAGCCTCCGGTAACGGGCTGGCTACCACCTTGATGTTGCTGGTGCCGGTGATGGTCTTCTCCTTTAACCACTCGCCGATCATCTCCTCCTTCGCCTCCGAGAAGCGCCAGGAATACGGCGATAAGTGGGCCGATAAGAAGACCGGCCAGGTCCTGGCTGCAGCCGAAGGCCTCATGGTCATCGTCGTGATGTTTTTCGTCTTCTCCTGTGCGCTGTCCCTGTCCCCGGAGAACCTGGCCGAGGCCAAGGAACAAAACATCACCATCCTGTCCTACCTGGCCAACCACTTCGATGCCCCGTTCCTGCAATGGGTAGCGCCCATCGTGGCCCTGGTGGCCATCTGCAAGTCCTTCCTGGGCCACTATCTAGGTGCGGCCGAGTCCGTTGAGGGGCTGGTGGTCACCAGCAACCACGTGGCCGGCAACACCAAGTTCACCCACAGCCGCGCGCTGGAGACCGGTTCCCTGATCTTCATCCTGGTGACCTGCATCCTGGTCGCTTGGGCTGACCCGTCCATCCTGGGCATGATTGAGACCCTGTGTGGTCCGGCCATCGCGGTCCTGCTCTTCCTGATTCCGATGTGGGCTATCCACAAGGTGGACGCGCTCAAGCGCTTCCGCGGCAAGCCGTCCAACTGGTTCGTCACCTTCATCGGCCTGGTGGCTGTGGCAACCATCTTCTTCTCCATCTTCCACTCCCTGTAAGCGCTTTCCCGCCGGCCTGGACTCGAGGTCGGCGGTTTTCGCCTGCCGAGAACCCCACACTTTTTAAAGTTCTCGTCGAAAGGAAAACCATGAACCGACCAGCCAAGCTCGTTATCACCGGAGCGGGCCACGTAGGTTCCTACGTGCTGGCAGAGGCGGTACATTCTGGCTTGTTCGCTGACATCGTGGTCATCGATAGCGACCCCGACATCGCCTACGGCGAGGCCCTCGACCAACACCACCTGACCGGGGTGCCCGGCTGCTTCGTGCCCCGCGTGCGCGGCGGCGACTACTCCGAGTGTGCGGACGCCGACGTCGTGATTTCGGCGGCCGGACCGTCGATGATCGTGGACCCCGACGACCCGGACGCCAACCCGGACCGGGCGGCGCTCGCGCCCGTCAACGGCGATATCACCCGCGGGATCATGCGCGAGGTGTGCGCTAACGTGGCCGACAAAGAGGCCGGCCCCGTGCTCATCTTCATTACCAACCCGGCCGATACCATCGTCTGGATCGCCCAGAACGAATTCGGCTATCCGGAGCATAAGATCTTCGCCACCGGCACCATGCTGGACTCGTCCCGCCTGCGCCGCCTGGTCGCCGACGATCTGGCCATTAGCCCCGATTCCGTCGACGGCTACATGATGGGCGAGCACGGCATGGCCGCCTTCCCGGTCCTGTCCCACCTGTCCGTGGCGGGCATTCCGGCCGCCCGGCTCGGCGAATACTTCCCCGGCGCCCAGCTCGACCCGGAGGATCTGGCCGAGCGCGTCGTCGAAGCCGCCTACCAGGTCTTCCACTCCAAGGGCTGGACCAACGCCGGCGTCGCTGCCTCGGCCATGCGCCTGGCGCGCGCGGTCCTGCTCGACGAGCGCGCCATCTTCCCGGTCTCGACCACGCTGCACGGCGAATACGGCTACGACGGCGACGTCGCGGTCTCCTTGCCATGTTTGATCGGGCGTTCGGGGGTCCTTCGGCGCGTCCCGGTGGACTTGGATGCCTGGGAAACCAAGGCCCTCGAAAAGTCCGTAGCTGCGGTTAAGTGCGCGATCGAGGATTCTGCCCAAAGCTTATAGTCATGAGTGACCTGTTTTACATCTACGCGAATCGGAAAAAATGGGCATTCTGAAGTAGAGTAGAAGAGGTCACTAAACAAATTACTGAGTGATATACAGCACTTTTGCTGTGGATATTGCCCCGTGACAGCGAATGAAAGGTTCGTCGCATGTCTAATGCTCGTTCTGTCCTTGTCAGTGTCGTTGGTCGTGATTTTGCCAACCTCAACCTTGCGGAAACTGCCCACCAGCTAGACGCGCAGTTGCGCACTCTGGATGAGCTCAACCCGAAGCTCGCCGACGTCGTCGCTGCGGAACTTACCGCCGACGGCCCCGTAGTTATTCAGGGCACCGGCGACACCCACTTCGACTCCGTAGCTGCCGCCGCCGTCGGCGTGCCCCTGCTGTTCGTAGCCGAGCAGGAAAAGGGCGCAGCCGAACTCGCGGTCCGCCACGCCAAGGACGTGCAGGCGACCGTCGCCGGCGTTGTCACTCCGGAGCAGCTCCAGGACGGCGAGGCGCTGGCCCGCCAGATTAACCTCAACGTCGAGCCGGTCATGTCCGCCCCCGTCTTCGAGCAGCAGCTGCTGGGCCAGGCTAAGGCCGCCGGCGCCCACGTCGTGCTGCCGGAGGGCGACGACGACCGCATCCTGCTGGCGGCTGGCCAGCTGCTGGAGAAGGGCATCGTCAAGCTCACCATCCTGGGCAACCCGGACTCCATTGCCACCCGCGCCGGCGAGCTGGGCGTGGATCTGACCGATGCCACCATCATCGACCACCTGACCTCCCCGCTGGCCGAGGAATTCGCTGCCGACTTCGCCGAGCTGCGCAAGAAGAAGGGCATCACCCTCGAGCAGGCCCGCGAGACCATGCAGGACATCTCCTACTTCGCCACCATGATGGTCCACAAGGGCCTGGCCGACGGCATGGTCTCCGGCGCGGCGCACACCACCGCCCACACCATCAAGCCTTCCTTCCAGATCATCAAGACCACCCCGGAGGCCTCCGTGGTCTCCTCCATCTTCCTGATGGTCATGCGCGGCCGCCTGTGGGCTTTCGGCGACTGCGCGGTCAACCCGAACCCGACCGCCGAGCAGCTCGGCGAGATCGCCGCAGTCTCCGCGAAGACCGCGGCCCAGTTCGGCATCGACCCGCGCGTGGCCGTCCTGTCCTACTCCACCGGCACCTCCGGCTCCGGCCCGGACGTGGACCGCGCCGTGGCCGCCGTGGAGACTGCCCGCCAGATCAACGGCGACCTCAAGGTCGACGGCCCGCTGCAATTCGACGCCGCCTGCGACCCGGGCGTGGCCAAGAAGAAGATGCCCGACTCCGAGGTCGCCGGCCAGGCCAACGTCTTCATCTTCCCGGACCTGGAAGCCGGCAACATCGGTTACAAGACCGCGCAGCGCACCGGCGGCGCCCTGGCCGTGGGCCCGATCCTGCAGGGGCTAAACAAGCCGGTCAACGATCTGTCCCGAGGTGCTACCGTCCCCGATATTGTCAACACCGTCGCTATTACCGCTATCCAGGCAGGAGGCAACGCCTAAATGGCCTACGTTCTAGTACTTAACTCCGGCTCTTCCTCCATCAAGTTCCAGGTGGTGAACCCGGAGAACGAAGCCACCGACGCTCCGCTGGTCACCGGCTTGGTCGAGCAGATCGGTGAGCCGAACGGTGCCATCAACGTCACCGTCAACGGCGAGAAGATCCGTGAAGAGCTGGAAATCCCCGACCACACCGCGGGCCTGAAGCGTGCCTTCGAAATCATGGAGGACAACCAGGTCGGCCCCACCCAGGTGGAGCTCATCGCCGTCGGCCACCGTGTCGTCCACGGCGGCCGCCTGTTCAGCGAGCCGCAGCTGTTGGATGAGCAGATCGAGTCCATGATCGAGGATCTCATCCCGCTGGCCCCGCTGCACAACCCGGCCAACCTGGACGGCATCCGCGTCGCGCGCGCCATCCTGCCGGACCTGCCGCACGTCGCCGTCTTCGACACCGCCTTCTTCAATCGCATGGCCCCGGCCGCCGCGCTGTACGCCATCAACAAGGAAGTCGCCACCAAGTACGACATCCGCCGCTACGGCTTCCACGGCACCTCCCACGAGTTCGTCTCGCAGCAGGTCCCGAAGCTGCTGGGCCGCGACCCGGGCCACACCCACCAGATCACGCTGCACCTGGGCAACGGTGCTTCCGCCGCCGCTATTTCCAACGGCCGCGCCATCGACACCTCGATGGGCCTTACTCCGCTGGCCGGCCTGGCAATGGGTACCCGCTCCGGCGACATCGACCCGGGCATTATCTTCCACCTGTCCCGCCAGGCGGGCATGTCCATCGATGAGATCGACAAACTGCTCAACAAGCAGTCTGGTGTGAAGGGTATTTCCGGCGTCAACGACTTCCGCGTGCTGCGCGAGCGGATTGAGAACGAAGACTCCGACGCCTGGCTGGCGTACAACATCTACATCCACCAGCTGCGCCGCTTCATTGGTTCCTACATGATTGCGCTCGGCCGCGTCGACGCCATCACCTTTACCGCCGGCGTCGGTGAGAACGACACCGAGGTCCGTCAGGACTCCCTGTACAACCTGGACATGTACGGCATCCACTTCGACAAGGAAGCCAACCTGGTCCGTTCCAAGGAGCCGCGCATGATTTCCACCGCGGACTCCCCGGTCAAGGTCTTCGTGGTCCCGACCAACGAGGAGCTGGCCATCGCGCAGAAGTCCGCCGAGATCGCCGCCATGGCCCGCGAGGCCGGCCTGTACTAGCACCTTGTGCTGCCGCGCGCCACTTGAGCGCGCCCGCGACTGTGGATAACTAGGGCCCGCGCCCAGTCATCCACAGTTTTGCTGTATCTGGGCCGGGATGGCCTAGACCGGGCCTTGCGCTTCCGGTCACGATGGCGGTATGACGCTGACAAAGACCCGTACCGCTAATGCCCACTGCACCCGCCTGGCGCCGCAAGTAACTGTCGACGCGCAGGCTTATACCTCATTACCCGTCCATGAGCAGACCCGGCTGCGCTGCCTGGCCGCCGCGCTCACCACCCACCGCGTGGTGCTGGCGGCCTGCTCGGTTTCTGCTTCGGTTTCTGTTTCGGCTTCTCCTGAGGAAGGCGCCCCGAGCGTCAGAGCCACGAGCCCGGCCCACACCGTGGTGGACCAGGCCCGTCTGCACGGCTTCGTGCGCAGGCTGGTGGCCGCCGACAGCTACCTGGCCCGCGGTTAAGAGCGTGCCGCGCTGGAGGCCGTGGCCGGCCGGCTCAGGGGCACGCGGGGATTGGCCAGGCCCGCCAGGTCATTGAGGCCGCGATCGGCGTCTCAGAGTCGCCGTACGAGTCGCTCGCCCGCGGCCTGCTCATCCACAGCGCGTTGGCGCAGCGCCACCGCGTCGAGCCGCAGGCCCGGATCGGGGCCTTCCGTGTGGACCTACTCATCGACGGCTGGGTGGTCCTCGAGGTGGACGGCGTTTCCAAATACGACGGGCAGACCTACGGCCGCGCGGTCGAGGACGTCATCCGCTCCGAGCGCGACCGCGAGGTCTACCTGCAAAACCAGGGCTTCGTGGTCCGACGGGTAACACCCCGGCAGCTGTTCAGCGACTACGCCGAGTTCATGGAGATGCTGACCACCACGTTGCGGCGGGCGAGGAGGTAGGGCGGGCTTGGAAAATATCGCCCTCTGCGCAAAGGTCGATAATTTCCCCGCCCCCGCCCCAGCCCCAAAGGAACCTAAAACGTCGTCACCGGCCGGACCTGGTTCGCCAGGTCGACCAGCGCGTAGCGGTGCTGGGAAAAGGGGGCCTGGCGGGCGAGCGCGCGGAGCGTGTCGGCGAGCCCGTAGCGCAGTCCGCGCTGGGTGAAGGCGTACTCGAACAGGTCGTTCGGGCTGGCGGCGTGCGTGAGCTGGTGATCGCGCAGGAACGTCAGCCCGGCGGAGAGCACGGCGACCTTGATCTGCAAAAAGCGCGGCTCGCTCGTGGGGATCTCCTCTAGGCGGCGGGCTGCGCGGCGCACGCGAGGCTCGGTCAGGGAGTGGGAGATGAGCTGCAGCACCGTGGTCAGCCGCGCCATGCGCTGGTGACGGGAGGCGTTCGGCACACGGTCGAGGGTGTTGACAGCCATTTCCACCTGGTGCTCGGCGCGCAGTTGGCGGGCCAGGCCGAAGGCGGAGGAGACGGTGGTCGGGTTGGCGGCCCAGACCAGGCCGTAGAGGCGCATGGAGTTAAAGCGCAGCACGCCGGGGTCCTGGGTGACGTGTTCCCAGAGCTCGGGCTGGCCGGCGAAGTCCTCGTCGGGCAGGTCGCCCAGGCTGAGGTCTTGGACCGCACAGGCGCGGGCGACCTTCGGCATGAGCAGGGAGGAGTCGTCGTAGCCCAGCTGCTGGAGGAGTAGCTCGTTGATGGCGGCCAGCGCTAGCTTCGGCGCGGCCTCGCCGGGCAGGAGGCTGAGCACGGTGGCAAAGTGCTTTTGTGCCTCGGCGTAGTCGTCCAGCAGCAGCGCAATCACGCCGGAGTACCACTCGAAGCGCCAGTCGCCGCCTAGGCGCTGCTCCAGCGAGGACAGCCAGCTGCGGGCCTGGCCCGTGTAACCGAGGTCGATCATGGAGCGCACCACGCCCAGGGGGATTTCGGCGGATTTCTCGTATTCGTCGGTCTGCATCGCCTGGCGGAGGGTCTCCAGGGCCTCCTGCGGCTCCGTATAGGACGCGCCCTGCAGCAGCGCGGCGCCGACGTCGCTGCGGTCCAGTAGCGGGGTCGGGAGGGCGGAGACCACCTCGGGGGCGGTGGTCCGCACGGTGCGGTCGATTCCGTCGATGAGCTGATCCGTGCGGAAGACCAGGTGCTTGGTGCCGAAAGTGGTACGCTGCGGCGAAAACAGCGAGTGCTGGGAGGGGTGCTGGACACCGTCGCGAACGGCGATGACCTCGCGCAGCACGCCGTAGAGCTGCGTGCGCAGCTCGCCTAAGTTGCGGAAGCGCTTGTCCGGGTCGCGTTCGGTGGCCCGCAGCAGCAGCCGGTAGAAGGACAGGTGGCGGCGGAACTGCGGCTCCTTCGCCGGGCTCGGCAGCCCGGGCAGGTAGATGCCGTCCTCGCTGGGAAGGTCGACGGTCAGCGCCGCCAGGGTGCGGCCGATGGTGTAGATATCGCTGGCTACCGATGGCCCCTGGGCGGACACCTCGGGGGCCTGGAAGCCCTGCGTGCCGTAGATGAAGCCGTAGGCACCGATCCCGGAGACCGCGCCCAGGTCGATGAGCTTGACCTGGTCCTCGGTGACGATGATGTTGTCGGGCTTCAAGTCGTTGTAGACCACCCCGCGCGAGTGCAGGTAGTCCAGGGCCGGCAAAAGCTCCAGGATATAGGCGATGGCGATGTCGATGGGCAGCACCTTGCCCGGCTGCGCGTTGCGGCGGCTGCGCAGGGAGGGGCCGCCCACGTATTCCATTACGATGAATCCGCCGGGCACGCGGGCGTCGTCGATGAAGTTGAAAATCTTCACTATGCCCGGGTGCGTGATGTCCGCCAGGAACTCACGCTCGGCGGCCGCGGCGGCGGTCTCGTCCGCGGACTTGTGGGCCTGCATGCCCTTGAGTACGACCACGCGCCCGGAGACGAAGTGGTCGTTGGCCAGGTAGATCCAGCCCATGCCGCCGTGGGCGATGACGCCCAAGATCTCGTACTGGCTGGCCACCATGTCGCCGGGGTTTAGCTGCGGGCGCGGGATCTTCTTGCGCTTGACGACCTCATCCACGTCGAGCAACGCCTGGCGCGGGTGGCTGGGGGAGACGAAGGGCAGGTGGACCATGCCGTCGGCGACCTCGCGGTCGCGGCGGCGGGTCGCGCGCCTAGAGCGGAAAGTGTCGAGCGCCTTCTGGCGGGAGCGCTGCGAGGTATCCGCCACCTGCTGTGCGTCGCGTGCCTTCTTGTCGCGCAGATTGCCCAGGTCCTTGATCAGCGCGGCGATGTTGTCGGAGTCCGCGGCGAATTCGTCGTCCTCGTCGTCCGCGAAGGGGTCGAAGGCCACGGCGGCGGTGCCGGTCTCACCTTCGTCGCCGTCGGCGAAGGGATCGAAGGGCACGGCCGCGGTGGCGGCGTCCATGTCAGACTCTGGGCCCCGGTCCATATGATCGGAGCGATCAGTCATTGCGTGTCTCCTCTGAATCGTCATCGGTGTCTTCGCTGCGGTAATCCAGGGCCGGCGGGCTGGCAGGAGCCAGGTAGGGGCCGAACCACTCGTCGTAGAGGCGTGCCCAAGTGCCGTCGCGGCGCAGCCGCTCCAGGGTGGAGTTGACCTGCCGGACCAGCGGACGGGTGTCCGCGCCCGGGCGGGATTTCTTGATCCCTACGCCGTAGGACTCGGTCGACATGGGCTCGCCGACGATCTCGGTGTAGGAGTCCTGATCCACCATGCCGGACAGCAGCGTGTCGTCGGTGATGACGGCGTCGGCCTGGCTCAGCTGCAGGGCCATCAGGCAGTCGCCCCAGGAGCGCGTGACCAGCAGTTGGGCCTCAGGCAGGTGGAGGCGGGCCTCGTTGAGCGAGGTCGAGCCGGCGGTGGCGCAGACCCGCTTGTCGGCGGTGGACTCGAGCGAGTCGATGCCGCTGGACTTCAGCGCCAGCAGGCGCGTGGAGGTGTCGAGGTAGGGCGTGGAAAACTCCACCTGCTCTTGGCGGTCCTCGTTGATGGTCATGGTGCGGACCACCATGTCGACTTCGCCGGACTCCAGCGCGTCCACGCGCTCGGCGGAGGAGAGGAAGCGGAAATCCACCTTGGACGGATCGTCGAAGATGTCGCGGGCGATCTCGTGGGCCAGGTCGACCTCGAAGCCGCTCATCTGCCCGGTGGTGGTGTCGCGGTAGCTAAGCAGGTTGTGCGACTGGTCCACGCCGACAATCACCCGGCCGCGCTTGACAATGTCGGGCACCCGCTCCTCGGCGTCCTTGTCGTCGGGGCGCCAGGAACCCGCGGGGTTGCCGCGGGAGTCCGCGTCGGTGGCTTCGGCATGGGCGGGCTCGTAGTAGGCGCCGGCGGGCAGCGGGGGGCCGGCCTTCTCCCGCTGCGTGTGGTCGGGGAGGATGCGGCCGATCTCGTTGGTCGGGGCGAGCTCGGCCGAGTAGCTCACGCAGCCGGCCAGCAGCAGCGGGAGGCCGAGGAGCGCGGGCAGGGCTTTCTTGTGCTTGAGCATTAGAGGTACTCCTGCACTCGGGGGCGGATGCCCAGCCAGACCGAAATCACCGCAGCCACGGTCAGCAACATGACCGCGCTGGAGACCAACGTCATGGCGGTCAGGCCCTCCTGGATGTGCAGGCGCATGGCGCGCCGGGCGTCGGCGATGAGCTGGTCCAGGGTGCTGTCGAGATCGTTGAAGGAGCTGGCCGCGCTGGTGGGTGAGGTCTCCCCGGGCAGCGTGTCGCCCGGGTTGGGGTCGGTGGCCAGGAAGATGGCGTCGTCGTAGCGGCCCTCGCTGAGCGCGTTGAGCAGCGCCTCGTGGGACTGGGTCCAGCGCTCCAGCGAGTGCTGGGCGCCGCGGATGAAGTCGTCGCGGTCGAGCTCGGACTCGGTGGTGATCGACTCGGAGGCCGCGTAGTCCTCCAGCGCGCGGGAAATGGATTCGGTGGTCTCGTCGAAGGTCACGGCGGTTTCCTGCTCCGACTGGCGGTTGACCAGGGCCAGAGTCTCCGAGGTACGGGCCTGCTGCGCGGCGATGCGCGAATTCGTCAGCGCGTCCCACGGGCGGGAGGCGTCCTCGAAGCCCTGCATGCCGGCGGACCAGGTCGCCAGGTTGGACAGGGCCACCCACAGCACCGCCAGGGTGAGCAGGCCGGTGGCGGTGACAAAGCCGCGGTTGAAGCGGCGCCGGGTTAGCCGCCACAGCCACCATTGCGCCAGCACCAGGAAGATGACGGCGGCCACCAGTCCGGATAGCGGCACCCACTGGGGGCGGGTGAGCTCGCGGCGCTCGTCGGAGACCTTCTGGCTGGTCAGCTGGAAAAGCTCGTCGGCGGCGGGCAGGATCTCCTCGCGCATCAGCGTGGAGGCGTTGGACATATAGGCGCTGGCCACGGCGTTGCCGGCGCGGTGGTTGGCGCGGGCGGTTTCCACCATGGAGGTATAGACCGGCAGCTCGCGCTGGATGAAGCCGACCAGGTCCCGGATACGCTGGTCGTCGTCGGAGGCTCCCAGGATGGACTCGGTGGCGGCTACCGATGCCCGGTCGATCGCGTCGTTGTACTTCTGCCGGTTCACGCCGGACTCGACGCCGGCCTGGACGAAGCCGGTGGTGGCGACGGTATCCGCCAGGGAGAGGGAGGTGTAGAGGTTGTGGGCCGAGTTCGACATCGGTTCCGTGGTGGACAGCAGGGTATCTAGGTTGTCCTGCCGGGCGGCTGAAGAATTGGACATGGAGATGCCGGCCGCGGCGATGGCCAGGGTCAGAATCACCGTGACGGTGAAAAGCTTGCCGGGGGTGGTCTCCAGGAAGGACCAGATGCGGCGGGCCAGGCGCGCGGGGCCCGCGAAGGTGGACATCGCCAGGTGGGTGGCCGGGTTGAAGGCAGGGTCTGCTGGGGCCGTGAGGTCGTCGAGCCAGTGGTCGCCCCCGGCGAACTGGGAGTCGTGCTCGGTGGGCTGGGTCGACTTAGGTTTCCTGCGGCGTGGCCGCATCAAGCTGGGTGCCCCGGAACCGGTCATTCATCTAGAATAGCTGTTCCGCTGTGTGCTACGCCACCTGTCCGCGGGGTTTTGCCAAAAGTTATAGCATGGAGGGTGATGAATGTGGCAGGCAAACCCGAAAGCGGTGACGGCTGGGCAGCTGGCCCAGGCGGCAAACCGGCCTGGGGGCTTTACGGCGCGGCCGGCCTTTTCCTGCTGGCCGAGGGCCCGCGGGTTCTGCTCCAGCACCGCGCGCAGTGGACCCACCAGGGTGGCACCTGGGGGATTCCCGGCGGCGCGCGGGACTTGCACGAAACCGCCAGCCAGGCAGCGGTGCGCGAGGCGGTCGAGGAATGCACCATCGACCCGGGGGGCATAGAAATTATTGATGAGATTGTTACCGCCGGTCCCTACCCGGCCAACCCCGCGCGCCCAGAGCTGGCCGGCGGCTGGACCTATACCTCGGTCCTGGCCCGGACCAAGACCGGAAATCTGCTGGACACCGTGCCTAATGAGGAATCGCTGGAGCTGCGCTGGGTGCCGCTCGGTGAGGTCGAACAGCTGCCGCTGCTGCCCGCCTTCCGCTCCGCTTACGCGGATTTGTGCCGCGCGGCGCGTGCCTTGGGCAGGTAAAACCGCCCGAATTGTGGCACGCTAGTGGGCATGATTGAAGTGAACGGGCTGACTAAGCAGTATAAGTCGGTCCGCGCCGTCGATAACTTAAGTTTTACGGTTAACCCCGGAATGGTGACCGGCTTCTTGGGACCCAACGGTGCGGGCAAATCCACCACCATGCGCATGATCTTGGGCTTGGATAAGCCGACGGCGGGCACGGCCCGCATCGGCGGCAAGAGCTACCGAGAGATGAAGAACCCGCTGCGGGAGGTCGGCGCGCTGCTGGACGCGAAGGCCGTGCACCCGAACCGCTCGGCGGCCAATCACCTGAAGTGGATGGCGCAGTCCAACGGCATCCCCACCCGCCGCGTGGACGAGGTGCTGGGCTTGGTGGGCCTGTCGGAGGTGGCCGGCAAGAAGGCCGGCGGCTTCTCGCTGGGCATGGGGCAGCGCCTGGGGCTGGCCAGCGCCCTGTTGGGCAACCCGGGCGTGTTGATCCTGGACGAGCCGGTCAACGGCCTGGACCCGGAGGGCATTCGCTGGGTGCGCGACCTGCTCCAGGCGCTCGCCCGGGAAGGCCGCACCATTCTGGTGTCCTCGCACCTTTTGTCGGAGATGTCCATGACCGCCGACCACCTGGTGGTTATAGGCCGCGGCCAGCTGGTGGCTAACCAGTCCACCTACGACTTCATCAAGGAGCACGCTGCCTCGCAGGTCATCGTCCGCTCCGAGTATCTGGATGCGTTTAGCAACGCGCTGGACGAGGAGAACATCACCTACCAGCACAGCCGGGACCAGGAGGGTCGGGCCACGCTGGTCATCCCGGAGCAGGCCACGGATCTTATCGGGCAGCTGGCGTACTCGGTGGGCGTGCCGCTGAACGAGCTGACGCTGCGCCGCGCCTCGCTGGAGGACGCTTTCATGGAAATGACCGGACACGCGGTCCAGTACCACGGCCAGATTGAGGGGGCTGATGATGCTCGTTAATACTTTGCGCGCAGAGTGGACCAAGCTGATTACCACGCGGTCGTTCTGGCTCACCAGCGCCGTGTTCTTCCTGCTGACCTGGGGCTGGAGCGCCCTGAACGCGTCTATTACCCGGCAGACACCGGAGACCGCCATGTTCCTGAGCCCGGAGTCCTCCGCCACCGCGGTCTGGATGCTGGGCCTGCCGGTGCTGATGATCCAGTCCATCATGATCATCACCACCGAATACCGCTACAACATCCAGACCAACGTCTATATGGCCAACCCGAACCGCCCGATGGTGGCGGTGGTCAAGCTGGTCATGTACGCGGTGATTTCCGCCCTCCTGGTCTTCCTCGCCGTGGTGGGCGTCTACCTGCTCACCCAGGCCATTGCCGGCGACGTCGCCCCGGATTATGACCCATGGAACAGTGAGAGCGCCCGGCGCTTCCTGTGGGTCTACCCGCTGGTCATGGCAGTGATGGTGCTGTTTTCCCAGGGTATGGGCCTGTTGCTGCGGCAGACGGCCGGCACCGTGGCCATCTGCTTGATCCTGAACCTGGGCATCGACCAGCTGATTGGCCAGCTGCCTAAGGTTGGTGAGCACATCGCCCCGTTCATGCCGTTTACGGCCTTGCAGAACTGGATCTTTGAGACCGTTCCGGAAAAGGCGGTGTGGGACGCCAACTGGATGAACCTGGTTATCTTCCTGCTGTGGGCCGGCGGCCTGTGGCTGCTGGGCGTTTTCCTACTGCACAAGCGCGATGCCTAAGGCCCGCACGGTTTAGTCTAGAAAACCGTGTCCTATTCACTTCTTCTGTCTCTGGCGCTGCTGTCGGCCACGGCCGCCTTCGCCACGGATATGTACCTGCCCGTTATGCCCGCCATCGCGGCGGAGTTCGGGGTGGCGGATGCGTGGGTCCAACTCACGCTGACCGCGTGCTTCGTCGGCCTGGCGGCGGGCCAATTGTTTATCGGCCCGCTTTCCGATGTCCTCGGGCGCAAGACCCTGCTCCTGCTCGGCGCGGTGGGGCGGTGGCCGCGTCGGTGCTGGCGGCGCTGGCGCCCATCATCGGCGGCCTGCTGGCCGAGCCCATCGGCTGGCGCGGCATCTACTGGGTGCTAGTGGGCCTGCACGTGGTGCTGGTCGCGCTGTTTTCTGCGTTGCGCCCACCGGGTTCATCATGGGCAATTCCGCGGCCCTGGCCACGGGCCTGCGCCGGGATAAGGCCGGTTCGGTCTCAGCCGTGATGGGCAGGGTCCAGTCACTGCTGGGCGGGCTGGTTAGCCCGCTGATGGGGCTGGGCAGTGATCGTCTGCTGACGATGTCACTGGGCATGTGCGCCTGCGCGGGCGCGGCGGCGGCCGCCGCCTTGGCCGCCACGCGCTGGCATGTGGGCGAGTAGTTTTACTTCTTGCCCTTGCCCAGGGCGATAAGGGCCAGGCCGATGGCCAGGATCCAGCTGTCCTTGGCGATGGCGGTGCCATCCTCGGACGGGCTGATGCCGTCGTCCTGGGTCATGTTCTCGTTGTTGAAGTACAGGGTCAACAGACCGGAGGAGAAGCCGGTCAGGGCCAGGCCCGCCAGGCGGTTCGGGATGAACGGGGCCAGCAGGGCGCCGCCGATGCCGATCTCCGAGTAGGAGATGAACTTGCCGAAGGTATCCGGGTCCATATCGCCCAGAGCCGGGACGCCGGTGGCGGCGAAGTCACGCAGGCCGGCCGCGTTTTCCCCGTGCAGGCCCAGCTTGCCGATGCCGGAGTTAAGGATGAAAGCGCCCGGGATAGCACGCAGCGCGACCGAAGCGAGACGGTGGCCGAGGGTTGGCTTGGAAGACTTGGACATGATGCTCCTTATAAAAAGCGAACGGGGATTGAACTTTCTGCTCCCCACTCTAGCAATGTTGATGCGTCACGCATGGGCGGCTACTGCAGCGCCGAGGTCAGCCGCATGACGTTGTCCACGTACCGGCGGAAGAAGCCGCGGGTGTTCCACTCCTCGAGGGTCAGCTCGTGGGAGACGCTGCGGTAGTTGGCGGCTAGCTGGTTGAGCTGGTCGATGAGGTCGCCGCGGGCTACCAGCATGGTGGACTCGTAGTTTAGCCCGAACGAGCGCATGTCCATGTTGGAGGAGCCGAACATGGCCAGCGGGTAGGTGGAGGTATTGGCCGGCTCGTCCGGGTCCGAGAGGGTGAACTTGGAGTGCAGGACGTAGGGCTCGGGGAACTGGTAGATGTAGACACCGGCTTCTAGCAGGGTCTGGTAGTAGGAGGACTGGGCGTGGTTGACCATGAACTGGTCGGCCTTGGCGGAGACGTAGAGCTCCACCCGCACGCCGCGGTAGCAGGCGGTGGTGACGGCCTCCATGAGGGACTCGTCTGGGACGAAATAGGGCGAGACCAACACCAGGCGCTCCTTGGCGTGGTGCACCACGGAGTTGAACATGCGCAGGTTCGGCTCCGTGGTATAGCCCGGACCGGAGGGGATGAGCTGCAAGAAGTTGGCGTCGGCGTCCCAGGCGTCGTCGTAGGGCAGCTCTTTGAGCCCCAGGGTCTCGTTGGATTCCAGGTACCAGTCCACGGCGAAGACGGCGGCCAGGGAGGTGACGACCGGGCCGGTCAGCTCGACCATGTAGTCGATCCAGGCGCGGTCCTCGGTCTTGTACTGGCGCTTGATCATGTTCAGCGAGCCCAGGAAGCCGGTGTGGCCGTCGATGACCACGATCTTGCGGTGGTTGCGCAGATCGGGCCGGCGGAAGCGGAATTTGTGCAGCTGGATGGGCAGCATGAGGCGCCAGTCGACGTCGATGGCGTTGAGCTTCTTGCCGAAGCTGAAATAGCCCGGGTACTTGATGCTGCCTATCTGGTCGAGTAGTAGCTTGACCTCCACCCCGCGCTGGCGGGCACGGGCCAGGGACTGATAGAAGACGTCGGTGGCCTCGTCCCAGGACTGGATGTAGATTTCGACGTAGACGTATTCCTCGGCGGCATCGATAGCGCGGGCAATCGCCCGGATGCACTCGGCGTAGTCCGCGTGCAGGCCCTGGTTGTGGCCGACCAGGCAGGGGAAACCGGTCAGCTCACGGTTGAGGTGGATGAGGGATTCAACCTCCGCGGGCAGGCGGTCCTCCGGGTGATCCGGGGTGGCGGCGGTGATGTCGTCTATCATCTCGTTCGCCTCTTGCTGGATGCGGTGGCGGCGCCGGTTGATATACGGCGAGCCCATCAGCAAAAACAGCGGCAGGCCCACGAAGGGCAGCAATAGGATGGCCAGCAGCCAGGCATTCGAGCTGGACGGGCGGCGGCCCTCTGGGACAATGCCGATGGCGACGGCCTTGATGGCGTAGTCCAGCGCCATGAAGAAGGCCTGCCAGAAGGTAAGATCAATGCTGAGGCTCATTAGCGCACCGCGTCGAAGTCCGGAAGGTCGTAGTCCGCCATCAGCAGCACGTGGTCGGAGGTGCCCTTCTCCGCGCGCTCGGCCATGTCGACCGCGGCGGAGCGCACCTTCTCGGCCAGCGGCTGCGAGGCCAGCTGGAAGTCGATGCGCATGCCCTCGCCCTTCTGGAAGCGCATGCCCTTGTAGTCGAAGTAGGTCCAGCGCTCCTCCCGCGTGAACTGGCGGGTGACCTCCTGCGTGCCGGCCTCCAGCAGCATCTGGAAGGCGGCGCGTTCCGGCTCGGTCACGTGGGTCTTGCCCCGGAAAACGGACAGGTCCCAGACGTCCTCGTCGCGCGGGGCGACGTTGAAGTCCCCGGTCAGCAGCAGCTTGCGGTGCGAGCGCTGCTCCACGTAGCGCGCCAACGCGTAGTAGAACTGCAGCTTGTAATCGTAGTGGCGATCGGTGATCTCGCGCCCGTTGGGGAAATACAGGCTCCAGATCTCCACGCCACGGATGACCACACCCAGCGCGCGGGCCTCCAGGGCCTGGTCCTTGTCCGGGTCTTTGGCGAAGCCGGGCTGTCCGGGGAAGCCCTCGTAGGTCTCCTCCGGGGCCTGCTTGCTGATAATGGCCACGCCGTTCCACTGGTTCAGGCCGTGCCGGGCCACGTGGTAGCCGGCGTCCTCGAAAACCTGGGTCGGGAATTTGTCATCAGCCACCTTGGTCTCTTGCAGGCACAACACGTCGATGTCGTGGGCGTCCAGCAGGGTCAGTGCGCGCTCGGCCCGCGTGCGGACGGAGTTGATGTTCCAGGTGGCTATGCGCATGATTTACAGGGTAGCGAACCGCCGCCGATGGTGCTCATCCAGGCCGCACTCGGCGGCGATAGCGCGGGCGGCGGCATCCGGGACCTCCAGGACCACCACTGCGCGGGTCGCGCCCTGGGCCCGGCCCCAGCGCAGCGTGTCGCGCAGCTCGGCCGCGCTGGCCGGGGCGGTGGGCACGACCACCCACACCGTGTCGTCGCCGGCAGTGCCCAGGGCGGCTAGCGCGGTGTCGGTGTCCTCGGTGCTGCCGTCGTCGGGCAGCTCGCCGACGTAGCAGACCAGCTCCGGGCCCACCGGGCGGGAGTGCGTCAGGCCGTTTTTGCCGATGCGCTCCGGCAGCAGCAGGCGCGGGCCCGCGTGGTCGAGGATCTCGGTGGCCGGCATGGGGGTAAAACCGGCCGAGGGGCCCAGCGGCACCGAGCCAGAGGCGCGCATCAGCCACTGCCCGTCCGCCGACCACCGCTGGTGGGCCTCCGTGTAGGCATTTGCGATGGCCCCCTCGACGTGGCGGATATCCGAGTTGCGAATGGTGCGCGGGGAGAGCTTCTTGATGATCTTCAGCTCCCCCGGGGCGATTTCCACCGCCTCCTTGTCAGAGGGGTATCCGCCCACCTGCTGCGGGCGGATGACCAGCGGGTCGAGGCTTTGCACGTGCCCGATGACGTCGCTTTTGACCCCGCTGGCGTATTCGCGCCGGGCCACGACCCGGTCGCCTACCTCCACCGCGTCGGAGCGAAACGCGAAGCCCACGGGCTAGTCCTCGTCGTCCGTGTGGCCGAAGGGGTCCTCGTCCACGCCCGGGGTCCAGGTCAGCCCGGCCACGTTCCAGCCCTCGCGCTTGATGGCCTTCTTGGCCGCGCGCTTGTAGCGCCCGATGAGGGTGTCGGTGTAGACGTAGCCGTCCAGGTGGCCGACCTCGTGCTGCAGGCAGCGGGCGAAGAATCCGTAGCCCTCGACGGTGATGTCGTTGCCGTTTTCGTCCTGGCCGGTCACCCGCGCCCAGTCGGCGCGGCCGGTGGGGAAGGACTCGCCCGGCACGGACAGGCAGCCCTCGTCGTCGGAGCCGTCGTCCGCCGGCATGGTCACGGGGATTTCGGAGGTCTCCAGTACCGGGTTGATGACGCAGCCGCGGCGCATCCGGCCGTCTTCCTTCTCCGTGCCGTCGGGCCCGTCGGTGTCCGGGCAGTGGTAGACGAACAGGCGCTTGTTGATGCCGATCTGGTTGGCGGCCAGCCCGACGCCGTGGGCGGCGTCCATGGTCTCGTGCATATCGCTAATGAGCTGCTGGAACTCCGGGCTGGAGATGTCTTCCGTGACTTTTTCGGTGGGGTGATGCAGCACGGGGTCGCCGTGGATCACGATGGGGCGAATACTCATGTTCTACAGTTTAAGCATGTCCGCGCAATCTGACCTACCCGACCTGTCCGGCCTATCCGAGCAGGACGTGGCCATTCTGGACTTCGAGGCGCACGCGCCGCGCGCCGTCGGCCGCAAGGAAGAGGCCATCCGCGCCCAGCTGGACCTCACGCCAGTGCGCTACCACCAACGCCTCAACGCGCTGCTGGACCTGCCGGCGGCGCAGCAATATGCGCCGGTGCTGGTGGGCCGCCTGCGGCGGGTGCGCGGCCAGCGCGAAGAAATCCGGCGCGCCGCGCAACAAAATGAAATTCCTGGGGTTTAAAGTAAGTTCTGTGACTAATGTGAATCAGGAGAAAAACGACGCCACCTCGACCAGCCTGCCCCTGCGCGGTTTCGCGATGGTGCTCATCGCCGTCGCCGTCGTGCTGGGCCTGTGGGCCCTCTACGCCCTGACCCAGGGCGGCGGGGACGAAGAATCCACCCCGGCCGCCGCCACCTCTTCCGCCCCTGCTGGCGGCGCGGAGGGCCCGACCACATCTGCGGCCGCGCCCAGCCAGCAGCTGGAGGCCGACGCCGAGCGCAGCAGCGACACCCCGTCGCCGGCCCCGGCCGAGGACGGCGCCCCGGCAGCGGAACAGCTGGAGCAGGCCAACCCGGCCCCGGCCGAGCAGTCGGCGCCGAAGAAGGTCAGCGTGCTGAATAACTCCATGACCCAGGGCCTAGCCGACCGCGTCTCCCAAGACCTGGAGGGCAAGGGCTACGAGCTGGGCGAGGTGGGCAACTTCCCCGAGGAAGTCCTGCCGGAGACCACCGTCTTCTTCCCTAAGGGCGACGCGGTCGCGGAGGCCGAGGCCCGCAAGATCGCCTCGGGGCTGGGCGGCATCGCCCGCGAGAACATCGACAGCCTGCCGGACAGGGCCACGGAAGGCCGCGGGCTGACCGTGGTGCTCACCGACGCCTAAATACGTGTAAAGATAGAATTAAAAGGCGCGGCAGCTAACGGATTCTAACGCCGAATAGATACGATTGACGCGTGAAGATCCCGGAAGAAAAATTCGCGCGCTCCGCCGAGCCCACCCTGGGCGTGGAGTGGGAGATAGCGCTGGTGGATCCAGACACGCGGGATTTCGTCCCGCGCGGCGCCGAGCTCATCGATCGAGTCCGTGCCGCGTCCCCGGACGTCCGCCTGGAAAAGGAATTCCTGCAAAACACCGTCGAGCTGGTCACGGGGATTACCCACACCGTGCCGGAGGCCATGGCGGATCTGGGTGGCACCCTGGACAAGGTCCGCACCGTGGCAGACGAGATGGGGGTCAAGCTGTGGTCCTCGGGAGGGCACCCGTTTTCCGACTTCCGCGAAAACCCGGTCTCGGAAAAGCAGGCCTACAGCGAAATTATCAACCGCGCCCAGTACTGGGGCCAGCAGATGCTGCTGTGGGGCACCCACGTCCACGTCGGGATCAGCCACGAGGACAAGGTCTGGCCGATCATCAACGCGCTGATGACCAAGTACCCGCACCTGCTGGCTATCTCCGCCTCCTCCCCGGGCTGGGAGGGGATTGATACCGGTTACGCCTCCAACCGGACCATGCTCTACCAGCAGCTCCCCACCGCCGGCATACCGTACCAGTTTTCCACCTGGTCCCAGTGGCAGGACTACATGCGGGATCAGGCGATCTCCGGGGTCATCAACCACACCGGCTCCATGCACTTCGACATCCGGCCGGCCTCTAAGTGGGGCACGGTCGAGGTGCGCGTCTCCGACGCCACGAGCAACCTGCGCGAACTTTCCGCCATCGTCGCCCTCACCCACTGCCTGGTCGTCCACTACGACCGCATGCTGGAGGCCGGGGAAGAGCTGCCCACCCTGCAGCCGTGGCACGTGGCTGAGAACAAGTGGCGCGGGGCGCGCTATGGCATGGACGCGCTGGTCATCACCTCGCGGGAGACGGACGAGCGCTGGGTCAAGGACGAGCTGGCCGACCTGATGGAGGAGCTAGCGGACCTAAGCCGCGAGCTGGGCTGCGCCGAAGAGCTGCAGCTTATCAGCGAGATCATCGACGGCGGCGCCGGCTACGAGCGCCAGCGCGCCATCTTCGAATCCACCGGCAGCTGGGTCGGCGCAGTCGACCTGGCCTGCCAGGAGATGGAGGACAAGCGCCCAGTGCGCTAGGCCGCGCGGTGCCGGCCGGTGACCACGGGCAGGTCCTGAGTGTCCGGACCTTCGTCGACTCGGGTGCGCGGGATGAGCCGGTAGATGACGTAGACCAGCATGAAGACGATGGGGGAGCAGGAAAAGACCAGCGCCGGCCAGGTGGCCTCCAGCCCGTCTAAGGTGCGGTAGGAAAACCAGGGGAAGCTGCGCTGCCCCACGAACGGGACGAGGACCAGGCAGAGCCCGGCGACGGAGATCAGCCCGACTACCTGCTCGCGGAGGACGGTGCCGCGCCACCTGCGGCCTAGAGTCTGGTTGATCCAAGCGAAAAAGCTGAGGCCCAAGGGCACCACCCAGACGAAGTGGTGGTACCAGCTAAACGGGGAGACCAGGCAGGAGCTCAAGCCTGTAAAGGCCAGTGCTAGCGTGTTGTTCCCGCTGCGGCTGGCCAGTGCTACCGCCGCACAGGTCAGCACGAAGACGGCCACGACAACGCCCAGCCAGACCGGCCCGCCGGCCACGCCGAAGGCGCGCTCCAGCACCGAGCGCAGCGCCTGCGCGCCCGGGTTGGTGTGCGCGCCCACGCGCGAGGACTCGAACATCGACTCCGTCCAAAAGCGCATGCCGTCGCCCACCACCGCTAGGCCCACGACCACGGTGGTCAGGAAGGTCAGCACGCAGATGACCGCGTGCCACCAGCGGCGCTGAATGACAAAAATCAGGCCCATATACGCCGGGGTGAGCTTCAGCCCGGCGGCCAGGCCGGTGCCGATGCCAGCCAGGCGGAACTTCCGCGGCAGGAAATCGAGCGCGACCAGAAACATCAGGAAAACGTTGATCTGGCCGTAGAAGGCTGTGCCGTGGATGGGCTCCAGGTTGACGGTGGTCAGGGTGAATATCAAGAACACGACAACCCCGAGCACCCCCAGGCGCAGGCCGCGCTCCCGCAGGGCCAGGGCGACGACGGCGAAAAGCGCCAGGAAGGTCACGCCGTGCCACAGCGCCATGGTTGCGTTGTCGCTTAGGGGTTCGAGGCCGGCGAAGACCACACCGGCGAACGGGGGATAGGTGAAGGGGAGATCAAAAATCAGCGGGCCGTCGTAGAGCGGCTGGCCCTGGGCGACCTCCGCTCCGCCCTTGAGGTAGATCGCCAAATCCAGGGGCATCCGCCAGACGAAGGCGGACTGTTCCCGCACCGGCGTGATCTGGTGCCAGGCCCACCAGGTAAGGGCCAGGAAAACCAGCCCGACGGTGGGCAGACCGTAGATTTTCTTCACAGCGGCGTGCCTGCTACTTCCGGCGCATGGATTTGCCTGCCGGTCGGTCGTTGCGTGTCATATCCTCTTCCTTTCCGTACAGACCCTCACGCCGGGCAATACGGGACATGCGCTGCGCGGTAACGGGACTGGTCATCATCGCAAAGAGTACCAGTAGGAAGAGCATGCCGAGGTCTCCGCGCTCCGCGACCCCGAAGGTCTCGGAGCCGGTCACCCTAATGAGGGCGCCCAGCATGGTCAGGATGAGCCCCACGGTCTGCGGCTTGGTCACGAAGTGAACGCGGGACATCGTGTCCTTGTAGCGCACCACGCCCACGGCCGCGGAGAAGACCAGCAGCGCGCCGCAGACGATGAGGATGAGCGAGACGATATCGGCGATGAGCGAATAAGTCACTGGTTATCCCTCTTCCTAAAGCGCGTGACCGAGACCGTGGAAATGAAGCCCAGCAGGGCCACGACCAGCATGGAGTTGACCACGGTGGTGTTCAGCGTCCAGCAGATATAAACCGCCATGGCGCACTGGAACATGGCGACAAAGCCGTCCATGCCGATCAGCCGGTCCATGGAGTTCGGGCCGACGATGATCCGCCAGGTGGTCATCAGGAATGCGGCCATGAACAGCACGGCGGCGCCCGCCAAGATGATGTTGTAGATTGTCGGGTCCATCTAGCGCACCTTCCTTTCAAAGATATCGATCATGTGCGCCTCCAGCTTGCGGATGTTGTCGATCTCGCGCGCGATGTCGGCGTCCGTGTCCGCGTCCAGCACGTGGGCGGTCAGCATGCGGTTGGCGATGTCGATATCCGTGATCGTGCCGCCCGGCTGCAGGTTGTAGAGCATCACCGCAAAGGATAGAACGAATTCACTCTCCACGCGCATGGGGACGTTCAGGATGGCGCTGCGCGGCGTCGGCTGGGGGCGCACGCCCAACCAACCGACCTTCAGCGAGGCCTGAAAGAGCTCCCCGGTCCAGGTGAAGGCGTACTTGATAAGCCTGCCCCAGGACACCGACAGGCCGTTGATGGGCATCGCCGGCAGCGGGAAAATCACCATGATGACGAGCCCGACGCCGATCCCGGCGACGATGTTGGCGATGGAGACCTCGCCCATGAGCAGCACCCACATGACGGTGATAGCCAGCAGGAAGCCCGGGCGGAAGCGGTAGCTGAGCCGGCGGGAAAAAGTGGGTTTGATGGGATGAGTCATTTACTCTTCCTCCTCCGACTCGTCAATGTCGTTCGGGCTCGTGGCAATCCCCGGCTCCGGCTCGGGCAGCGGATGCGTGCGCGACTCCAGGGAATCCTGGCCGCCGTGGTAGCGCTCGCGCTGGTCCAGGTGCCGGGTGGGGTTGTCCGCGTTGTCGCCCAGCAACGCGTACTGGTAGATCGAGGTGTCCTGCGCCGACTCGGCGGCGCGCGAGGTGATCCCGGAGATCGGGCCGGCCAGGAAGGTGATCGCCGTGGAGGCAGCCACCAGCAGCGCGGTGGAGCCGACCATGCCCAGCGGCAGCTTGCCGACGTCCTCGCGGTCGGAGTAGGCGACCTCGTCGGTGATATCGCCCAGCGGGGACGGGCGGGCCATGGCCACGTTGCCCTCCGGGGCATCGGCGCGGTCGCGCAAGAAGCCCTTGGACCAGACCAGCATCATCACGTAGAGGGTCAGCAGGGAGGTGAGCACGGCGCCGGCGATGAGCACCCAGGACAGCCAGGAGCCCTCGTTCGCGCCGGCCTGCAGCAGCAGGATCTTGCCCATGAAGCCGGAGAACGGCGGGATGCCGCCCAGGTTGACCGCCGGGATGAAGTACAGGATGGCGATCAGCGGGGCCGAGTAGATGAGCGAGCCCAGCCGGCGCAGCGAAGAGGTGCCGGCCTGGCGCTCAATGAGGCCGACCACCAGGAACAGGGAGGTCTGCACCAGGATGTGGTGGACGACGTAGAAGATCGCGCCGGACAGGCCCTGGGCGGTGCCGAGCGCCACGCCGAAGATCATGTAGCCGATGTGGCTGACCAGGGTAAAGGACAACAAACGCTTGATATCGCTTTGGGCGATAGCGCCCAGAATGCCCAGCACCATGGTGGCCAGGGCCACCCACATCAGCAGCGTGTCCAGGCGCCCGTCGGTAAAGACCGTGGTGCGCATGCGGATAATCGCGTAGACGCCGACCTTGGTCAGAAGGCCCGCGAAGACCGCGGTCACCAGCGACGGGGCGGTGGGGTAGGAGTCCGGCAGCCAGGCGTCCAACGGGACGATGGCGGCCTTAATCGCAAAGGCGATAAGCAGCACGCCGTAGATGGCGGTCTGTGTGCCGGCTGGGATGTCCTCCATGCGCATGCCGATCTGTGCCAGGTTGACCGTGCCCACGGAGGCGTAGACCATGCCGATGCCGAAGAGGAAGATCATCGACGAGGCCATGGAGACCATCACGTAGCCCACGCCGGCGCGCACGCGGCCGGGCGAGGCGCCCAGGGTCAGCAGCACGTAGGAGGCCACCAGGAAGATCTCGAAGCCGACGTAGAGGTTGAACAGGTCGCCGGCCAGGAAGGAGACGTTCACGCCCATGGTCAGCAACATATAGGTCGGCAGGAAGACCGCCACCGGCTCGTCCTTGGAGCCGTCGCGAACGCCCTGGGAGATGGCGTACCACATCACGCTAAAGAGCACGATGGAGGAGGTAAACAGCATCACCGAGGCCAGCCGGTCGGCGGCCAGCGTGATGCCCACGGGTGCGTCCCAGCCGCCAATCTGGACGGTCTGGATGCCCTCCGCATCGGCGACGATGATGAGCACCGCGTTCACCGCGGCCGTAACCAGCAGGGAGAAGAACGCGATCTGGCGCTGGATGCCCGGCTTCTTGGCGAACATCATCGCGGCCGCGGCGGCCAGGGCTGGGATCAGGATGGGCAGCGGAATGATGTAGCCCATGTTCGGCAGGGCCCAGTCGACGATGGGCTGGAAAGTCTCACTCATCCTTGGCCCCCTTCACGGGCTCCTCGAAGAACTTCGGGCCGAATTGGTCGCCGTGCTTGGTGGCGCGGCCGGTGGTCGGGTCGTCGGAGGCGTCGTGGTCCGGCGCGGCCGCCGCGTTGCCCGGGCGGGCGGCGATCTTGGCGATGGCGGCATCCTCCGCGTCGTCCTCAATGACGTCGGCGGTGCGATAGCGGTACTGGCGGTAGGCCAGGGTGAGGATGAAGGCCGTCATGGCCATGGAAATCACGATGGCGGTCAGGATCATCGCCTGCGCCAGCGGGTCGGCGATCTTCTCACCGTACTGGGCGGTTTCCCGGCCCATCACCGGCGGGGAGCCGGCCGAACCACCGGCCTGCAGGATGAGCAGGTTGGCGCCGTTGCCGATGAGTAGCAGGCCCAGCATCATCTTGGTCATGGCGCGGTCGAGCAGGAGGTAGACGCCGGCGGAGATCAGCACGCCTGTGGCGAGCAGCAAGAACAGGTTCGCTTCCATTTATTTCTCCTTTCCGGTGGATCGGTTGGTGATGTCGTTGGCGGTGGACTGGTGGTGCGCTACCGCCTTGGCCGGCTGGGCGCGGGCCGCCGCGGCCTTCTTGTTTTTTGCGTTTTCGCGTTGGCGCTGGCGGCGGGCCAGCGAGCGGGCCCGGTCGCGGGCGCGCTGCTTACGGACCTCTTCCTCCTCGTCGAGCTTGCCGCCCAGGGAGAAGAGGATAAACAGGATGAGTCCGATGACGATCAGGTAGACGCCCACGTCGAAGACCAGCGCAGAGGGGAAGGACACGCTGCCGATGAGCGGGATGTCCAGGGAGCCGTAGGCCGAGGCCAGCGGCGGGCGGCCGAAGAACATCGGCACAATCGCTGCGGCCAGGGAGGCGAACAGGCCCGCGGCCATGAGCCGACTCGGATCGACCGGGAGGGCCTCCTCCAACTCCTCGCGGCCGCCGGCTAGGTAGCGCAGTGTCAGCGCCAGCGCGGCGACCAGGCCGCCGGCAAAGCCGCCGCCCGGGGCGTTGTGCCCAGCGAAGAAGAAGTAGAAGCTCAGCGCCATCATCAGCGGGAAGAGGACGCGGGTGGACACGTCGATCATGAGCGAGCGGTTCAGGGCCTGCTCGGTCTCGACCTCCGCGGCCAGCCAGCGGCGGCCGGTCACCCGCAGCGTCGGGCGGCGGGAGTCGCGCTCGAAGGATTGCGTGCGGAAAATCAGGGAGGCCACGCCGATGGCGGCGATGACCAGCACGGTGATTTCGCCCATGGTGTCCCAGGCGCGCATGTCGACCAGGAGGACGTTGACGGCGTTCGCGCCGTGGCCGGTCTCCTTGGCCAGCTCCGGCATGGGCTCCGAGATGGGGTCTGCGGTGCGGGAGTTGATGGCGAACATGCCCACGATGGTCACGGTCAGGCCCACGCCCACCGACAGCCAGGCCCGCAGCCGGTTGAGCTGGGGTCCCTGGCGCCACTCGACGCTGGCCGGCATCTTGCGCAGCACCAGCATGAACAGCACCACGATGAGGGTTTCGACCAGCAGCTGGGTCAGGCCCAGGTCCGGCGCGCCCTGCAGCGCGAAGACGGCGGAGAGCCCGTAGCCGGACACGCCGACGATCAGCACGGCCGACAGGCGGTTGTGCGTGACGGTCGCCGCGATGGCCGCGACGATCATGATGATGGCGGCGATGGCCTGCCAGGGGCTTTCCGCCACGACCATGCGCACGTCGTTGAGGCCGCCGGAGACGATCGCGGCGGCCGGCAGCAGCATGAGGCAGGCGAAGATGATGGTCAGGTTCATCTGCAGGGAGCCGCGGTGGGTGAAGGCGGTGGTGCGCAGCGACAGGTTGCGGATGCCGTCGATGGTGGCATCGTAAGCCACGTCGGCCGAGCCCAGGGCCGGGTGCTCCAGCTGGGCCTTGGCCACCACGCCGCGTTGCCAGTGCATGGCGACCCCGCAAACGATAATCAGCGCGGAGATGGCCAGCGGCAGGTTGAAGCCGTGCCACAGCGCCAGGTAGGTCGCCTCCGGATCCGCGCCGTAGACGTTGTCCAGGTGCTGGTTGATGAGATCCGACAGCGGGCGCGGGAAGACGCCGAAGGCCACCGTGCAGGCGGTCAGCGCGGTCGGCGGGAACCAGAGCATGGGCCCGATGGCGTGCATGTTCTCCACCGCCTCGGAGGTGCCGCCGCCCGTTGGGTGGGTGGCCGGCTTGGTGGCGAAAGCGCCCCAGAGGAAGCGCAGCGCATAGGCCATAGTCAGGATGGAGCCTAGCACCACGCCGACCAGCAGCATGTTGCGCGGCATGCCGACCAAAAGCTGCTCGTGCATGACGGACTCGATGACCGCCTCCTTGGTCACGAACCCCAACAGCAGCGGGATGCCGGCCATCGACAGCGCGGAGACGATCGCCAGGCCGTAGACCACCGGGTGGCGGCGGCCTAGGCCGGACAGCTCGTTGATGTCGCGGGTGCCAGCGGTGTGGTCGATGGCGCCGACCACCATGAACAGCGGGGCCTTAAACAGCGAGTGGGCAAACGTCAGCGCCAGGCCGGCCAGCATGGCCTCCCTAGAGCCGATGGACACCACGGCGGTGATAAAGCCCAGCTGGGAGACCGTGCCGTAGGCCAGGATGAGCTTGAGGTCTTTCTGCTTCAGCGCCATCCAGCCGCCCAGCAGCATGGTGATAACGCCCAGCGGGATGATGACCAGGTGCCAGGTGTCTACCACCTGCAGGTCCGGGGCCAGACGGGCGACCAGGTAGATGCCGGCCTTGACCATGGCCGCGGAGTGCAGGTAGGCCGAGACCGGCGTCGGCGCGGCCATAGCGCCCGGCAGCCAGAAGTGCGCCGGGGCGATGGCGGACTTGGTCAGCGCGCCGAAGAGAATCAGCACGATGGCCGCGGTGATGTACGGGGTCAGCTCGATCTGCTCCAGCCCGGAGATCTCCGAGAAATGCCAGATGCCCGTCTGGCGGCCGAAGAGGATGATGCCGACCAGCATGGCCAGCCCTCCCAGCACGGTGACCATGAGTGCTTGTTGGGCGGCGCGGCGGGAGGAAGCGCGTTCACCGTAGTAGGAGACCAGCAGGAACGACAAAAGGGAGGTGATTTCCCAGAAGACGTACATCAGCAGCATGGAGTCGGAGGACACCAAGCCGAACATGGCGGTGGCGAAGGCGACCATCTGCGCGCCGAACATGGACAAGCGCCGGGGAGTTTGGTCGAAATAACCCCAGCAGTAGACCAGGACCAGCGCGCCTACGCCCAGCACGATCAGGCTGAACAACCCGGCCAGGGAGTCCAGGCGCAGGTCGAAGGCCAGGTGTGCCGCTGGCATCCATTCGACGGAGACGTCGACGGATCCGCCGTTATTAAACGTACCGTTAGCAAAGAGGCTGAGCACCCACACGAAGCCGGCGCCGGGGGCTAGGGCGAGCAAACCGAACGCGGGTCTACCCAGATAGTGGATCAGGATAGGCGCACTGATCGAGGCGATTAGCAGTGAGCAAAGCAGAATCAGCACGGTAAGACGAGTGCTCCCTAGGTGTAAGTCGCGGATAGGACAAGGTGCCGCTAGGGAAGAGTCCATGTCGACGCACAACGGTGCTGCCCCAGCGGCAGTCTGCACTCATTCGCCGCGCTTAAGGATGGCGGCGGAACCGATCTGATTTTCACTGAGAAACACAAGCGACACCACCAGGCGGGAGCGTCCAGCGTTGAGGCGGCGTCATGAATGGCGCGGCCAACGTTTCCCCACTTTACCGTTAAAGTGCTGGTTTTTAAACCTAAATTTTTCCACTCAGTATTATATGGGGTCAGTTGGCGGCGCCCGTTGGGTTTATTTACCGTAGCGCAGGAGGAACAGCGCCTCGGCGGTGGCGATGCGCTCGATTTCCGTCGGATCCACGGACTCGTTAGCGGAGTGGATGGCCGCCTGCGGATCCTCGACCCCGTACAGCGCGATCTCCGCGTTCGGGTGGGCCTCCTGCAGCTCCACGGTCAGCGGGATGGAACCGCCCATGCCGACCTGGGCGACTTCCGCGCCGTAGGCGGCCCCCAGGCACTCGCCCAGGGTGGCCAGGGCTGGCTTGGTCGGATCGGTGGTAAACCCGCGGTTGACCTCCGGGACCTCGCAGCTTACGTGCGCGCCCCACGGGGTGTGGGCCTTAAGGTGGCTGACGATGCCGTCGATGAACTCGCGCGGGTCCATATCGGCCGGCACTCGCACGTTCAGGTTGGCCTGCGCGGTGGCGGGCACGGCGTTGACCGCCTCGGCGACCGGGGTGGAGGTAAAGCCGGTCACGCTCACCGCCGGGCGGGCCCAGAGGAAGTCGGCCACGGCGTCGGTCTCATCGCCCAGGATGTCCACTCCGTCCAGCAGCTGCGCGTCTGCACGGTAGTCCTTGCGGGAGTACTCCCGGCCCTCCCACTTGGCGCGGGTGTCGACGCCGTCGATGACCAGGCGGCCCTGGTCGTCGCTGAGCGAGTCAATGGCGCGCATCAGGGCCTTGACCGCGTCCGGGGCGGCGCCGCCGAACTGGCCGGAGTGTACCGGGGAAGACAGCGTGTCCACGCGGACCACGATCTGGCCACCGCCGCGCAGGGAGGTCGTCAGCGTCGGCTGGCCGACCTTCACGTTTCCGGCGTCGGCGATCATGATGGCGTCGGCGGCAAAAAGCTCCGGGCGGGTCTCGATGAGGTGGGACAGGCCCTCGCCGCCCTGTTCCTCGGAGCCCTCGATGAGGAATTTCAGGTTCAGATCGGTCCCGCCTAGGGCCTCGACGGCGCGCAGGGCCGCCAGGTGCATGGCGACGTTGCCCTTGCAGTCCGCGGCGCCGCGGCCGTACCAGCGGCCGTCGCGCTCGGTCAGGGTGAAAGGATCAGAGTCCCAGGCGGCGGGGTCGCCGGCCGGCACGACGTCGGAGTGGGAGTAGAGCAGTACCGTCGGCGCGCCCTCCTTGCCGGCGCGGGTGCCCACCACGGCGGTGGAGCCGTCCACTGCGGCAATCTCTTCCACCTCGGCGCCCAGCTCGCGCAGGGCGTTGGCGGCCCACGCGGCGGCCTTTTCGGTCTGGTCTTGAAGCTCCGGAGCCCCATGGACGGAGTTGAAGCCGACTAGCTCGGAAAGCTGCTTAAAAATCTGCTCGCGGTCGCCGGTGACGAATTCGAGTGCTTGCTGTGCGGAAATGTTTTCGGTCATGCCCTCTAAACTACCCGTCCCGCCTACTGGGAGGCTCGTTTAGGGAATCAACCTGTCAAGTATTAGAATTTCGTTAACTCGCAACCAGGAAACTACCTACTAGGAAACCTTTTCGGCAGTACGCCTTCCGGACGCGGGCGAAAAACCTCCATTCTAGCTAGAAAGGACCTGGCATGGCGACAACGGAAACCGCCGCCGGTTCACAGACGAGCCTGCGGGAGCTTACCCTCCGCGGCATCATCATCGGCGGGCTTATTACCCTAGTTTTTACCGCCGCTAACGTTTACCTCGGCCTGAAGGTGGGGCTGACCTTTGCCACCTCCATCCCGGCAGCCGTGATTTCCATGGCTATCCTGCGGAAGTTCGCCGGGCACAATATTAAAGAAAACAACATCGTCCAGACCATTGCCTCGGCAGCCGGCACCCTGTCGGCCATCATCTTCGTGCTGCCCGGCCTGGTCATGGTCGGCTACTGGACTGGTTTTTCCTTCCTGGAGACCACCGCGGTCTGTGCCATCGGCGGCATCCTGGGCGTGATGTACTCCATCCCGCTGCGCCGCGCCCTGGTCACCGGCTCCGACCTTCCGTATCCGGAGGGCGTCGCCGCGGCTGAGGTGCTCAAGGTCGGCGACGACAACGGCAACCACGTCGAGAACGCCCGCGGCCTGCGCGTCATCCTGGTCGGCGGCCTAGTCTCTGCGGGGATGAGCCTGCTGGCGGCCATGAAGGCTGCTGCTTCCTCGCTGGGCAGCTATTTCAAGCTGGGCGCGGGCGCGACCACCCTGGGCATGAGCCTCTCGCCGGCGCTTATCGGCGTCGGCCACCTGGTCGGCCTGCCCGTGGGCATCGCCATGCTGGTCGGCGTCGGCATCTCCTATTTCATCCTGTTGCCCTGGAAGACCGGGGATATAACGGCCGTGGCCAGCCTGCCGGACGTGGTGGACACCGTCTTCTCGGACGAGATCCGCTTCATCGGTGTGGGCGCGATGGCGATTGCCGCCATCTGGACGCTGCTGAAGATCATCGGGCCCATCGTCAAGGGCATCGGCGAAAGCCTCACCTCCTCGCGCCTGCGCAAGGCGGGCCAGGCCGTCGACGTTACCGAGCGCGACATCCCCTTCCCGTACGTGGTCACCACCATCGTGCTGCTGATGCTGCCCATTGGGCTGCTGCTGTGGGACTTCGTGCAGGGCACCGACATCCACGAGCACATGGGCGTGCTGATTACCGTCTCCGTGCTCTTTACGCTGCTGGCCGGCCTGATCATCGCCTCGGTCTGCGGCTACATGGCCGGCCTTATCGGCGCGTCTAACTCGCCGATCTCCTCCATCGGCATCATCGCGGTGCTGGCCGCCTCTCTGATCATCGCCGCCGTGACCCGCGGCACGAGCGCCGATCCGCTCTCCCTGGTGGCGTATACCCTGTTCACTGCCGCGATCGTCTTCGGTATCGCCACGATTTCCAACGACAACCTGCAGGATCTCAAGACCGGCCAGCTGGTCGGCGCGACCCCGTGGAAGCAGCAGGTCGCCCTGGTCATCGGCGTCGTCTTCGGCTCCCTGGTCATCCCACCTATCCTGCAGGTCATGCTGACCGGCTTCGGCTTCCAGGGCATGGAGGGCGCCGGCGAAGACGCGCTTGCCGCCCCGCAGGCCGCCCTGATGTCCTCGGTCGCCTCCGGTATTTTCGACAGCTCCCTAGACTGGAACCTCATTTTCCTAGGAGCCGGAATCGGCGCCATCCTGATCGTTATCGATGAGACCCTGCAGCGCACCACCGCGAACAAGTCCCTGTCGCCGCTGGCCGCCGGCATGGGCATGTACCTGCCGGCCACGCTCTCGGTGACCATCCCGATCGGCGCCCTGCTGGGCTATTTCTACAACCGCTGGGCCGCCAAGCAGGACAGCGCGGAGGCCAAGAAGCGGCTGGGCACCCTGGCCGCCACCGGCCTCATCGTCGGCGAGTCCCTGTTCGGCGTGGTCAACGCGCCCATCATCGCAGCCTCCGGCGGCGACAGCCCGCTGGAGATCTTCGCCGGCGGCCCCGCCGCCAACTGGGTCGGCGCCATCCTCTTCGTGGTCGTGCTCGCCTTCGTCTACTGCTACACCGCGAAGAAATCGCAGGAAGCCTAAGGCACTCAGAAAACTAGAAGCAGAGTTTACGCAGTATTAACTCACGGGCTATCTCGACTGCGTAGGCTCTGCTTTTGCATTCGTATAGTAGAGGAGAAAAGCCCGTGAGCCCTTTTAACCGCCGCACTCTCTTTGCCGCCACCGGCATGCTGGGAATGACTGCTGCTGCCACCACCACTCACCAGCCGGCCGCCGTCGCGGCCCCAGCGCAAAAGGCGCTGAGCTTTAATGCCGAGCGTCGCTTCAAGGTCATCCAGTTCAACGACACGCAGGACGACCACCTCACTGACCGCCGGACCATCGAGTTCATGGAGAAGGTTCTGGAGATGGAAGAGCCCGATTTCGCCCTTATTAATGGTGACGTCATCGCGGCCGGGCCGGCCACCAACGAGCAGGTCTACCAGGCCATCAACAACGTGGTCTTACCGATGGAAGAGCGCGGCATCGCGTGGGCGGTGACCTTCGGCAACCACGACGAGGACCCGGCCGAGGAGGTCGAGGCGGTCACCGTGCGGAAGCCGGAAATGACCCGCTTTGTCAGGCAATACCGCCACAACTGCAACGCGCCGGCCACGGGGGAGGGCTATGGCGTCTCGAATACGGTGATTCCTCTCCTGGATGGTGACAAGCCCGCGTTTGCGCTCTGGCTGCTGGACTCGGGCGCGTACCTCGGTGAGGAAGTCGCCGGCCAGCCCGTGGAGGACCTGCCGGGTTACGACTACCTCCGCCCGGCCCAGATCCGTTGGTACGAGGACAATTCCCGGAAGCTGGAGGACCAAGCCGGCGCGATGGTCCCGGGCCTGATGTATTTCCACATTCCGACCTACGAGCACCGCGACATGTGGTTCGGCGGCCCAGACAAGAATTCCCTGATCGATCATGGGAAGGCGAAGCAGCGCCACCAGATTGTCGGTGAGAAGAACGAGGACGTCTACAAAGGCGCGTTCAACTCCGGCATCTACGCCGCGGTGGCCAACCGCGGGGACGTCAAGGGCATCTACTGCGGGCACGACCACATCAATACGTATAAGGGTAACTACTTCGGCGTGGAGCTGGGTTACGCGCCGGGCACCGGGTTTGGCCCCTACGGCCTGCGGGACGGCACGCTGGCCACGCATACACTGCGCGGCGCGCGAGTCTTCGAGCTGAACCTAGATGCCCCGAACATCTACGAATCCACCCGCGTCATCTTCGCCAAGGACCTGGGGTTGGACATGTCCCCGGCGAAGCAACCCCTGGATGCGTCGAAGGCTTTACCCGATTACGTCAGTGCCGGCGAGGAAGAGGGTTCGAGCAGCCTAAACTCTAGCAGTCTGAGCTCAGGCAGCTCGTGGTAGGCGGCGTCCTTGCACTCGGGGGTCCCGAGTGCCAGAATGGTGCTTAGCACTTGCAGAAGGCGAGTGCTAGAAATCTTGGTTTGCATGGTTGAGGTTGGTCTAACACTCGCCAATCATGCCGTCGCGGGCGTCCATGCAAGCACCGACGTGAGTGTCGTCCCATCTAATAAACGAGGAGCACAAACACCATGGCAAAGATTATCGCCTTCGATGAAGAGGCCCGCCGCGGCCTGGAAAGCGGCCTGAATACCCTGGCCGACGCCGTCAAGGTCACCCTGGGCCCGAAGGGCCGCAACGTTGTGTTGGAGAAGTCCTGGGGCGCTCCGACCATTACCAACGATGGCGTTTCCATCGCACGCGAGATTGAGCTGGAAGATGCTTACGAAAAGATCGGTGCCGAGCTGGTCAAGGAAGTGGCGAAGAAGACTGACGACGTTGCCGGTGACGGCACCACCACCGCTACCGTCCTGGCCCAGGCTCTGGTTCGCGAGGGCCTGCGCAACGTCGCGGCTGGCTCCAACCCGATGGGCATCAAGCGCGGCATCGAGTCCGCCACCAAGGCCGTCGTGGACTCGCTGCTGTCTTCGGCCAAGGAGGTCGAGACCCAGGAGCAGATCGCTACCACCGCTGGCATCTCCGCTGCGGACCCAGCTATCGGTGAGAAGATCGCCGAGGCCATGTACACCGTGGGCAACGGCCAGGTGAACAAGGACTCCGTCATCACGGTGGAAGAGTCCAACACCTTCGGTGTGGATCTCGAGGTCACCGAGGGCATGCGTTTCGACAAGGGCTACATCTCCGGCTACTTCGCTACCGACATGGAGCGCCAGGAGGCCGTCCTGGAGGACCCGTACATCCTGCTGGTCTCCTCCAAGATCTCCAACATCAAGGACTTGGTCCCGCTGCTGGAGAAGGTCATGCAGGCCGGCAAGCCGCTGCTGATCATCGCCGAGGACGTCGAGGGCGAAGCCCTGTCTACCCTGGTGGTCAACAAGATCCGCGGCACCTTCAAGTCTGTGGCCGTCAAGGCCCCGGGCTTCGGCGATCGCCGCAAGGCCACCCTGCAGGATATGGCTATCCTGACCGGTGGTCAGGTCATCTCCGAGGAGGTCGGTCTGTCCCTGGAGACCGCCGACCTGCCGCTGCTGGGCCAGGCCCGCAAGGTCGTTGTCACCAAGGACGACACCACCATCGTCCAGGGCGCCGGCGCCCAGGAGCAGATCGACGGCCGCATCAAGCAGATCCGCGCCGAGATCGAGAATTCCGATTCCGACTACGACCGCGAGAAGCTGCAGGAGCGCCTGGCCAAGCTGTCCGGCGGCGTGGCCGTCCTGAAGGTCGGTGCCGCCACCGAGGTCGAGCTCAAGGAGCGCAAGCACCGCATCGAGGACGCTGTCCGCAACGCGAAGGCAGCCGTCGAGGAGGGTATCGTCGCCGGCGGTGGCGTGGCCCTGCTGCAGGCGGCTTCCGCCCTGGACAGCTTGTCCGACCTGACCGGCGACGAGGCCACCGGCGTCAAGATCGTCCGTGAGGCCCTGTCCGCTCCGCTGAAGCAGATCGCCTACAACGCCGGCCTGGAGCCGGGCGTGGTGGCCGACAAGGTTGCTTCCCTGCCGGCTGGCGAGGGCCTGGACGCCTCCACCGGCGAGTACGTCAACCTGATGGAGAAGGGCATCAACGACCCGGTAAAGGTCACCCGCTCTGCCCTGCAGAACGCGGCCTCCATCGCGGGCCTGTTCCTGACCACCGAGGCCGTCGTGGCTGACAAGCCGCAGCCGGCCGGTGCGGGCGACGCCGCAGCTGCTGCCGATGCCATGGGTGGCATGGGCGGCTTCTAAGTCCACCATCAGCCCATAAAGCTAAGGTCGCCTCCCCAATGGGGAGGCGACCTTTTGCTGTATGTAGCTTGCTCTAAAGGCGTCACAGTGGGCGTTTAAGAGTTGTTCAGGCTAAAGGTTTTAACCGCTGGAAAGTTGGAAATCTGAGCCGCGTATTACCCCTGGAATAGGGTAGGTGCCTAAAAAATTGACCCTAGAAGCTTTGGAGGTTGGTCGATTTTATCGCGACGAAACAAATGTTTGTTACGTGACAAAGTGTTAATGACAAAAATATCCGGAATTCTACGGCAAAACCGCAGGAAAGACGGGGGTAGCACACCTGAACCGCCTGTGTATTAAGTGTCAAGTGTGGTGTGAGTTTTTGGTGTGGAATAAATTATGGAGACATACTCCGGTTGACGTTCGGAAATATTGTGGCAAAATTACTTCGTGTGACGCCCGCAGGGTGTCTGCAAAACCGCAAACCCTCTCCGGCGTAAGTCGGAACTAGATTAGGAGTTCAATATGGATCTCTCTCTCATCCAGACTCACATCGACAACTTCGTTGATACCTGGGAAGGCTGGGGCAAGGTCTTCGGTAACGTCGAAGGCATCTTCAGCGGCCTGGCCCGCCTGGTCAACTTCCTGGGCCAGGACGATCTGGGTAGCTCTGACTTCTTCCCGAAGACCGACGCTCTAATCGACGCTAACGAGAAGGCTGCCGAGGCTGCTGCTTAAAGTAATTCCATCGGTTAGTGGCACAGACGGCCGCTAACCACGGGCTTTAAGCCCACCCACAATCTATTTCGACTCACTAAGGAGAAAAATCATGGAGCACACTTTCGAAAACGAGGGTTTCCAGACTTTCGCTGAGGGCTCTTCCGCCTTCGCTGCCGACCTGGTCCGCGTTACCGACTGGATGGAGCCGCTGGTCAACTTCGGCAAGGGCCTGTCCCAGCTGATCGGCATGTTCGTCTAAGAACAATGCTCTAACTGCTTGAAGCGGTTGGATTGAGACCCCATCTTCGGATGGGGTCTTTTTTGATTTTTTGCGCAAAGTGGATGTCTAGATCGGCGCACCAGAATGGGGTGGGGAGGTTACACTTAATACATGGCTGAACACAAAGACGACGAACTTCCCGAGATTGACTTGGCGCAGACCGACGGCTACGTCGTCGACGACTCTGACGAGGACGACCCGGCACTGCTTATGCCGGACGGCTCGCCGGTCCAGACCTGGCGGGAAAATTACCCTTATGAAGAGCGCATGACGCGCGATGAATACGAGTCTACTAAGCGCGCGCTCCAGATCGAGCTGCTGAAGTGGCAGAACTGGACCAAGGAAACGGGCCAGCGCCACATTATCCTTTTCGAGGGCCGCGACGCCGCGGGCAAGGGCGGTACCATTAAGCGCTTCAACGAGCACCTCAACCCGCGTGGTGCGCGGACGGTGGCTTTGGAGAAGCCGTCCCCGCGCGAGTCGACCTCCTGGTACTTCCAGCGCTATATCCAGCACTTCCCGGCCGGCGGGGAAATCGTCTTCTTCGACCGTTCCTGGTACAACCGCTCCGGCGTCGAGCGTGTCATGGGCTTTTGCACCGAGTCGCAGCACGCGGAGTTCCTCCGCGAGGTGCCGATGTTGGAGAACATGATTCTGGGCTCCGGCATCTCCCTGACCAAGCTGTGGTTTTCCGTGACCCGGAAAGAACAGCGCACCCGCTTTGCTATCCGCCAGATCGATCCAGTGCGCCAGTGGAAGCTCTCGCCGATGGACCTGGCCTCCCTGGACAAGTGGGATGACTACACCCGCGCCAAGGAGGAGCAGTTCCGCTACACGGATACGGACGAGTCGCCGTGGATCACCATCAAGTCGAATGACAAAAAGCGCGCCCGCATCAACGCCATGCGCTACGTTTTGTCCAAGTTCGAGTACACGAACAAGGATCACTCCGTCGTGGGCGAGGTAGACGAGAACATCGTTAAGCGCGGCCGAGACCAGATTGGGGACTAGCAGAAGTTTCCTCAGGGTTAATCTCGTCGTCACCCTGCGGTGGTGGGGGTAGGGAAGAGTTATTGGGGTGAATTACTCTTCCCGTTTTTTCGTCAGCTTGCTGTGTACCGCGGCCCTTGCTGCGCCGGTGGCGCACGCGCAGCCGTCTCTGTCTTCTACTTCGTCTCTATCCTCTTTGTCCTCGTTGTCGTCGGGTTCGTCGTTGAGTTCGTCGTCTAGTTTTTCTTCTGTTTCTGACTCTGCGGCTGACTCGGGGGACCGGGTCCTCTGGTCGGAGGGCTTCGACGAGGTCGCCAACCCCGCGAAGTTCACGCACAACGTGCCGGAGGGCTGGTCGGTGGCTACTTCCGGGGTCAGCTCCGGGGAGGCGCGCTGGAACGGGTGGGCGCTGTCCACCATCCGGGACTGGACCTGGGTGGCCGGGACGGACATGCGGCACTGGTTCACGCAGGCGCACGGCAACGTCGCCATTGTGGATAACAAGCAGCAGCGCCTCAATGAGACCGACTCCATGACCACGGCGCTGCGTAGCCCGGAGATCCCCGTCGACGGGGAGACCGTGAACCTGGAATTCGATCACCACTACCGGCAGGGTTCCCCGGAGCAGTCGGCGGCGGTGCGCGTGGCCTTCGATGGCGGCGAGGCGCGCGAGGTCGCGGTCTTTTCCGAGGACGTCTTCTCCAAGCACGAGAGCCTGGAGCTCGACGTGCCGGCGGGGGCTAAAACCATGCAGGTGGAATTCGTCTACCGCAACGGTAACGATGACTGGTGGTGGGCGCTGGACAACGTTCAGATCACGCGCCCGCTCGGGCAGGCGGGCACGCCGGAGGCAGTCGTGGACGTGCTCTCCGACGTGCAGGGAGACCCGGAGGATTACCAGGACGCGGTGCGCCAGCTCAACGGCATGGAGGACAAGGCGGACGCGCTGGTGCTCAACGGGGACTTGGTCGATGACGGCTCGAAGGCGCAGTGGGATGAGTTCCTCGCCGCGCACCGGGCACAGCCGCATGATTCCGGCACGGAGCTGTGGACCATCGGCAACCATGAGATGTACGGGCCCGAAGGCTCGGAGACCTACCTGCAGCGCTTCCTAGAGCACTCGGGCCAGGACAAGCCCTGGGCGGAGGTCATGGCCGGCGGGGTGCCGCTGATCTCAATCAACACGGAGTACTACTCCGATATCGACCGCGGCGGCAAGGAGCCCTTCCAGCGCCTGTCAGTCGAGCAGCTGGGCTGGCTGGAGTCCCGCCTGGCCTACTGGGAAGACAGGGGAGTGACCCCGCTGGTGTTTACCCACCCGCTGCTGCCGCAGACGGTGTCGATGTCGCACTCGGCGTGGTACCAAAACGACTTCGAGGACCTAGAAGCGCTCAGTGAGGTGCTCGCCCGGCACCCGAAGATCGTGGCCTTTACCAGCCACTCGCACTCCTCGCTGCGCCAGAACAACTGGTGGGGCACCTACCGCTACAAAGACGCCGCCTTCCCGGTGGTCAACACCGGGGCGATCCTGAACGAATTCCTGCCCGACGGCGACCACGACGAGAAAATCCTGAAGGGGAAGGACGAGGCATCGTCCGGCCTGCGGGTGAAGGTCTACCCGGACCGGGTGCGCGTGGAAGCCTGGGATTTCCAGGTCGGAAAGATGCTGAAGTACCAGGACTTCCCGCGCTAGGCGATCGGCTCGATGGGGTTACCCTGCCAGACCGAGTCGCTCGGCACGGCATCGCCGCGCATGACCAGGGAGCCGGGCGCGACGGTCGCGCCGGGTCCGATGGTGGCGGCCGGAAGGGCGACCGAGTGGGCGGCCAGGGTGGCCCCGTCGGAGACGGTGACGGTATCCAGGCTCATCACGCGGTCTTGGAAAAGGTGGGTCTGGACCACCGTACCGGGGCCTACGGAAGCGCCGCGGCCGACCACGCACAGGTCCGTCTCCGGGAACCAGTAGGTCTCAATCCAGGCGCCGCGGCCGATCTTGACTCCCAGCGCACGCAGTGCCAGGTTGATTTCGCCCGCGCCGGTGGTGTGGTTGAAAAACCAGGGCGCGGCGACGACCTCCACGAAGGTGTCCTGCAGCTCGTTGAGCCAGACGAACGCCGACCACAGCGGGTGATCTGCGGCGCGGTGTTTGCCGACGCAGACCCACTTGGCCACCCAGGCAATCGCCACCGCGACCGCGCCCGCCGCCATGAGGACGAGGCCGCTCAGCGCGATCGCCGCGCCCAGGTTGGCGGCCTTGAGCAGCCACAGCAGGGGAGCCAGCACGCCGGCGGCCAGCATGGCCGAGGCCATTGGGGCCAGCAGGCGGAGGGTCTCCACCAGCCCGCGGGCCACCTTCACGCCCAGGCCCGGGCGGTAGGTGCGGGACTCGCCGCTGCTGCCTTCCACGTGGGCCTCCACACGGCGCATGCGCTCCGGCGGGGAGCCCCACCAGTTGGCGCCGGCCTTGGACTTCTTTGGGGTCGAGGAGAGCACGGCCACCAAGGAGTTCTTGGACAGCTTGCGGCCCGGGCCCGTCACGCCCGAGTTGCCCAGGAAGGAGCGCTTGCCCACCTTGGACACGCCGGTGAGCATCCAGCCGCCGTCGAGCTCGTAGCCGCCCAGCAGGGTGTCGTCGGCCAGGAACGCGCCGTCCTTGACCTCCGCGAACTTGGGCACCATCACGGCGGTGGAGACCTCCACGTCGGAACCGATCTTGGCGCCCAGGCTGCGCAGCCAGGCCGGGGTCAGCTGTCCCGCGTAGAGCGGGAAGAGGTTGGTGCGCGCGTCGTCCATCAGGCGGGTGATGGTCCACGTGCGCCAGCCGGCCGCTGAGCGCACCGGGTTCGTGCCGGGCTTGAGCCCCAGCGAGAACAGCCGCACGCCCGCCCAGGTCAGCGCTAGGTGGACCGCGAAGGCCACCAGTCCGCCCAGCGGTGCGAAAAGCATGGCGCCGACTGCGGGGTTGCCCGGGCCGTTCACCAGCCAGACCACCAGCGCGGCGCCGGCCGCCATAGCGACGATTGGCAGCAGCGACAGCACCACTGAGGTCAGCCCGTAGACCGGCACCCAGCCGGAGCGCCGCGCCGGTGGGTGGTCGGGGAAGCGGTGCTTGGAGCGACCGACCTTGCGCGCCGGGGAGCCGGACCAGCGCTGGCCCGCCTTGACCTTCTTGGCCCCGGTAACGGTAGAGCCGGTCTCCACGTGGGCATAAGCGCCGATGACCGCGCCGGGCAGCAGGGTCGAGCGCGCGCCGATGCGAGCACCCTCCTTGATGTCGATGGCCCCGACGTGGACGATGTCCCCGTCCACCCAGTAGCCGGACAGGTCCACGCCCGGCTCGATGGCGGCGTGCTTGCCCACCGTCAGCAGCCCGGTCACGGGCGGCAGCGTGTGCAGGTCCACGGACTTGCCGATCTTTACCCCCAGCAGGCGGGCGTAGTTGTTGACCCAGGTAGCGCCGGCGATACCGCGGGATCCGGAGGCGTCCGCCCAGCGCTCCGCGGCCCAGATGCGCAGGTGCACCGAGCCGCCGCGCGGGTAGTCGCCCGGGGAGATCCCGGCCGTGAGCGCGCGGGCGCCCAAAGCACCGATGGGGATGCGCCCCAGCGGGGTCGCGAAGACGACCAGCAGGACGGCCACCAGCCACCAGCTGGTGTGCGCGGCGAAATCGACGCCGGCCGCCGCGGCCAGGTTCGAGCCCAGCAGCAGCCAGGCGATCCAGGTCATGCCGGATAGCGTCATGGCTACCACGTTGGTGAGGGTCTGGGCCACGCGGGTCGCGGCCCCCACCGGGGCCACCGAGCGCGGCTCGTGGGTTGCCGGGCGCGGCTCGGCGCCGGCGAGGTGCTCGGCCAGCGAGCCCAGCCGCGGGTGATCGTAGAGGTCGCGCACGGCCACGGTGGGGTAGCGCTCGCGGATTCGGCCGACCAGGGTCGCTGCGGCCAGGGAGGTCCCTCCCAGGGAGAAGAAGTCTGCGTTTTCGTCCTCGACGGACACGCCCAGCACGTCGACCCACAGCTGGGCCAGCCAGGCCTCGGTGGCGGTCAGGCCGGCGCTGTCCACGCCCACGCCGGGCAGCGGCCAGGGCAGGGCCTTCTTGTCCACCTTGCCGGAGGTGCGCACGGGCAGCTCGTCCATAACGCAGATGCGCGGCACGAGCGCCGCCGGCATGGTCTCGGCTAGTCGCTCGTGCGCCTGGCGCTCGTCGAAGCCGCGGTCCGGCTCTTCCAGGCTCACGTAGCCCACCAGCACGGACTCGCCACCGGGGGTCTTTTGCACGGCGACGGCGGAGTTGTAGACGTTGTCCAGGGCGGCAACGTTCGCCTCGACCTCGCCGAGCTCGATGCGTCGGCCGCCGATCTTGACCTGGTCGTCCACGCGGCCCACGAAGTAGAGGCCGTCTTCTTCCAGCCGCACGTGGTCGCCGGTGCGGTAGGCGCGCTGCCAGCCGAGGGACTCTAGCGGCGCGTATTTCTCCGCGTCCTTGACCAGGTCCAGGTAGGACGCCAGGCCGACGCCGCCGATAACCAGCTCGCCGACCTCGCCGTAAGAAACCGGGTTGCCGGAGCCGTCGATGACGGCCAGGTCCCAGCCGTTGAGCGGCAGGCCGATGGAGACGGGCTGGCCGGGCTTGAGCTGCGCGGCGCAGGCGACCACGGTGGCCTCGGTGGGGCCGTAGGTATTCCACATCTCGCGGTCCTCGGTCGCCAGGCGCTCGACCAGCTCCTGCGAGCAGGCTTCGCCGCCCACGATGAGCAGGCGCACGTGATCCAGCGCCTCCGCGGGCCAGAGGCCGGCCAGGGTCGGGACGGTAGAGACGACGGTGATGTCGCGGCGGATGAGCCAGGGGCCCAGATCCATGCCGGAGCGCACCAGCGAGCGCGGGGCCGGCACCAGGCAGGCGCCGTGACCCCAGGCCAGCCACATCTCCTCGCAGGAGGCGTCGAAGGCCACGGACAGGCCCGCCAGCACGCGGTCGTCCGGACCGAGCGGGTTGTCGGTCAAAAAGAGCGCGGCTTCCGCGTCCACGAAGGCCGCCGCGGATCGGTTGCTTACCGCGACGCCCTTGGGCTTGCCGGTCGAGCCGGAGGTGAAGATGATCCAGGCGTTATCTCCCGGCTGCGGCTCCTCCAGCGGAGCGGGATCGCGCCGTCGCAGGGCGCGGAAGCCGGCGTCGGTGAACAGGCCGTCGATATCGGCCTCGCCGAAAACCATCTCGGCGCGCTCGTCCGGGTCGTCCGCGTCCACCGGCACGTAGGCCGCGCCGACCGCCAGGGTGGACACGATGGCCAGGTAGAGATCGCGGCGGCCTGAGGTCATGCGGATGCCAATGCGGTCGCCGCGACGGATGCCCTGGGAGGCCAGCTCAGCGGCCCAGGCGCGGGCGCTGTCGATGAGTTCGGCGTAGGTCATCACCTCGCCGTCGTCGATTGCCGCTGCCTCTGGGAAGAGTTCAGCGGTGGTGCACAGCACGTCCCAGAGAGTCCGCGGGCGCGGGGCTAGGGCACTGGCTAGGTAGTGCTGTGGGACCATTTACGCTTCTTCCTCATCCGCGGCAATGATCGACTTGGCCAGCTTGCGCAGGTGCTTGAGCTGCTTGTTGGTGGAAGAGTCCAGGGCCTCTTCCTCGGCGGAGTCGACCAGCTGGGCCAGATCCTTTTGGGCCTTGGACCCCTTCTTGGTCGAGGCCACGATCTGGCGGCGGCGGTCCTGCGGGTCGCGCTCGCGCTTGGCCCAGCCGCGCTTTTCCAGCGAGTCCAGGAGGCGGACCATATCCGAGGCATCGATAGCCAAAAGCTCGGACAGGGAGGACTGGGAGGTGGCAGAAGAATCCACCAAGCAGGTCAGCACCCAGTACTCGCGCAGGGTGGTCTGCTTGGTGGACAAGGCGGCCTCAACGCCGTCGCGGGTGCGGCGGCGGAGGCGCTCCAGCTGGAAAGACGGGGATTCTAGCAATTCGGTGGGTATTGAGTTCATTCCACCATAGTAACGCCCCTAAGGTCGAAAACCTAAATGATTGGCGGAAGCCAACGATTTAGGCCATCTCGCGACCGCTGGCCTTCCAGTTGTCGGTCCCGCCGACGACGTTGACGGTGTCGAGACCAAAATTCTGCTCCAGGTAGGCGGCCACTTGCAGGCTGCGCCCGCCGGAATGGCAGATGACGTAGACGGGCTTATCACTATCCAGCTCGCCCACGCGGTCGATGATTTCGCCCATCGGGATGTGGGTGGCGCCAGCGGCGTGCTCGGTGGCCCACTCGCTGTCTTCGCGCACGTCGATGAGCTGGGCGCCCGCGGGGACCTCAGTTGGGTTAACGTTACGCATAATAAGGACTAGCCCTGGTAGCGCTCGATGGCGGCGGCGTGGATCTTCTCCGCTTCTTCCTTGTTGCCCCAGCCGGAACCGGTGACCTCCTTGTTGGGCTCCAAGTCCTTGTAGCGGGTGAAGAAGTGCTCGATCTCGTCCTTGATGTGCTGCTCGACGTCGTCGATGTCCTGGTAGCGCTCCCAGCGCGGGTCATCGACCACGGCCAGCAGCTTGTCGTCGCCGCCGGCTTCATCGGTCATCTTGAACACGCCGACGATGCGGGCTTCCACGATGACGCCCGGGAATACCGGCTCGGGCAGGAGAACCAGAGCGTCGAGCGGGTCGCCGTCCTCGCCCAGGGTGTGGTCGATGAAACCGTAGTCCGCCGGGTAGGCCATCGGGGTGAACAGGTAGCGATCCAAGTAGATCTTGCCGGTCTCGTGGTCCACCTCGTACTTGTTGCGGGAGCCCTTCGGGATCTCGATGGTTACTTCAACGCTCACGTTGTACCTCCATGAAAAGAAATGCAGATTGGCAGTAATGATTCTAGTGAACATCCTAGCGCGCGCCCGGGGTAGGGTATTAGGCGATGAAGGCAAAACATGTGTGGTGGACCCTGGCTGCGGTGGTCACCGCCGCGGCAGTGGGTACGACCGCGGCGGTGGGTATCACGGTCCAGCAGGCCTACAGCGACTTAGACCACGGCGAGGCGTATGCCGTCTCCGCCCCTGGAGACGCGCTCACCCCGGCCACCCCGGGTGACATCGACGCTGCCGCGCTCGTGGGCGAAATCGAGGCCCTAGGCAAGGAGGACCTGGCCAATTACGGCGCGCAGATCATCGACACCACGGACGGGGCGGTGCTGTGGGAAAAGGACGCGGGCAAAGCCCTCGTCCCCGCCTCCACCACTAAGGTGCTGACCACGGCCGCGGCCACGCTGGCCCTGGACGAGAACGAGCGGCTGCACACCGACATCGTCCGCGACGGCGACGACGTCATCATTAAGTCCGCCGGCGACGTGTGGATGACACACGAGCAGTTGGACCGCGCGGCGGAAGAAATCGGAAGTGCTTCCCGCGTGCTGATCGACAACTCCGTCTGGTCCGGCCCCGACCAGGCCACCGGCTGGGACCCGGCGAACGTGGACGAGGGCTACGTCGCCCCCATGCAGCCGTCCATGATTAACGGCGGCCGCTTGGGTGCCACCGAAGGCGACGTCCCGCGCAGCCACCAGCCGGCCCGCGACGTCGCCCAGCAGCTGGCCGATCGCCTGGGCGCGGAGGCCGGCGAGGGCACTGCCCCGGAGGGCGCGCAGATCGCGGCCACCATCGAATCCGAGCCGCTGTCCCTGCGCGCCGAGCAGATGGTTAAGCACTCCGACAACGTCGCGGCCGAGGCTATCGCCCGCGAGCTCGCCCTCCACCAGGGCAAGCCGGCCAGCTTCCAAGGCGCGACCGAGGCCACCTTCGAGGTCCTACACGATGCCGGCTACGACCTGAGCGGGGCGCACCTGGAGGATAACTCTGGCCTTTCTTCGGACAACCGCCTGAACTCCCAGCTGCTGGCCCACCTGGTCGAGCGCGCCGCCGAGGATGCGGACCTGCGCCCGCTGTTGACCTACCTGCCGGTCGCCGGCGGGGAGGGCACCCTTTACGAACGCTACGGCGCCCTGGCGGGCAAGGGCTACGTGCGTGCCAAGACCGGTACGCTCACGGGCACCGCCGCCCTGGCCGGCACCGCCCAGGGCCAGTCCGGCCGCATCTACGCCTTCGCTTTGCTGACCAACGACGGCGAGCTACTGCCCGCCCGCGCCAACCAGGACGCGCTGACCAGCATCCTGGCCAAGTACTAGCCATGGCCGAGCCCTTCTGGCCGCGGAAATCCCCGCACTTTCTGGCCTGCCGCACCGCGGTGCGGCCCTTCGCGGAGGGCTATCCCGCTGTCACCGTCGGGTTGTCGGGCGGGGCGGACTCCTTCGCCCTGACCGCCGCCCTGGCGGCCGAGTACGGAGAGCACAAAGACAGAATCACCGCCGTCTCCGTCGATCACGGCCTGCAGCCCGGCTCGCGGGAGGTATCCGAACGCGCGGTGGAGGCGGCGCGGCAGCTGGGCGTGGCCGGGGAGGTCGTTACCGTCGACGTGCCCGAACCCACCGAGGCCGCCGCCCGGGTCGCGCGGTACCAGGCGCTTGGCACGGAAAGGCCCGTCCTGGTCGCCCACACCGCCGACGACCAGGCGGAAACCCTGCTGCTGGGAGCCCTGCGCGGCAAGGCGACGGGTATGCGAAAGGTGGAAAACAACGTCTGGCGGCCGTTCCTTAGTATCAGGAGAGCCGACACTGCGGGCGCCTGCCGGGAGCTGGGCTATACCCCCTGGCAGGATCCACACAACGCCGATGCCCGCTTCCGCCGCGCGGCTATCCGTACCCAGGTCCTGCCGCTGCTGCGCGACATCATCGGCGGGGATCCCACCCCGGCGCTGGCCCAGGCGGCCGCGGACGTCGCCGCCGACGACGAGCTGCTTAGCCCCGCGCGCCTAACCGACGACTGCGCGGAGCTGGCCGCGCTGACCGAGCCGCAGCGCCGCCGCGCGATTGCCAGCTGGCTGAACGCGCACGGCGTGCCGGTGAGCCGGGCGGCCATCCGGGGCATCGACAAGCTGTGCACCGACTGGCACGGCCAGGGTCCGGTGGCGGTGCAGAGCTTGGAAGTGCTGCGCCGAGGTGGCAAACTGTCACTGGTAGAAGCGAAGAAGAAAGGTCACCCCACCATGACTCTGCACGAGGCCAAGGACTACTCCGTGCCGGATGAGCGGTACGGCTCTGATGTGGAAGCGGTCCTGCTCTCCGAAGACGACATCGCCCGTCGCGTCCAAGAAATGGCCGACAAGGCCTCCGAACACTACCGCGACGCCGAGGACGAGCTGCTGCTGGTCTGCGTGCTCAAGGGCGCGGCCTATTTCCTCACGGACTTCTCCCGGGCACTGTCCATCCCGGCCCAGCTGGAGTTCATGGCGGTTTCCTCCTACGGCAACTCCACCTCGTCTTCCGGCGTGGTGCGCATCCTCAAGGACCTGGACCGGGACATCGCGGACCGCGACGTGCTCATCGTCGAAGACATTATCGACTCCGGCCTGACCCTGTCCTGGCTTATCGGCAACCTGGAAAACCGCAACCCGAAGTCCCTGCAGGTGGTCTCCCTCCTGCGCAAGCCCGAGGTCGTCAAGGCCAAGCTGGATCTGTTTGACGTCGGCTTCGACATCCCCAACGAGTTCGTGGTGGGCTACGGCCTCGACTTCGCCGAGCGCTACCGCGACCTGCCGTTCGTGGGCACCCTGCACCCCAGCGTCTACAGCAACAACTAGACTTATTCTTTGATGAAAAACCAGAAAATCCTCCGCTACGGCGGCATTGCGGCGATCCTGCTCATCGCCCTGTACGCCTTTACCTTCCTGACCGACGACACCCGCGGCTACGAGCCGGCGGATACGTCGATGGCCATCCAGCAGCTGCAGGACGGCAACGTAAAGGAAGCCCAGATCGACGACCGCGAACAGCGGCTGCGCCTGGAACTGAAAAAGCCCATCACGGTCGAGGACCGCGAGGGCGTCGAGCAGATCGTCGCGAAGTACCCGGCCCGGGCCAGCGAGCAGATCTTCAACACGGTCAAGGACACCGACGCCGAGAAGTACGAGACCAACGTGACCCAGGAATCCTTCCTGGGCTCCATGCTTAGCTTCTTGCTGCCCATGCTCCTGCTGTTTGGCCTCCTGTTCTTCTTCATGTCCCGCATGCAGCAGGGCGGGGGAATGTTCGGCATCGGCGGCAACAAGGCCAAAGAGCTCACCAAGGACATGCCGACCAACACCTTCGAGGACGTGGCCGGCGCGGACGAGGCTGTCGACGAGCTCCAAGAAATCCGCGACTTCCTGGAGGATCCGACTCGCTACCACGAGCTGGGTGCGAAGATCCCGCGCGGCGTGCTGCTCTACGGCCCGCCCGGCACCGGTAAGACCCTCCTGGCCCGCGCCGTGGCCGGCGAGGCGGGCGTGCCCTTCTATTCCATCTCCGGCTCGGACTTCGTGGAGATGTTCGTGGGCGTGGGTGCCTCCCGCGTGCGCGACCTGTTCAAGCAGGCGAAGGAGCACAGCCCGTGCATCATCTTCGTCGATGAGATCGACGCCGTCGGCCGCCAGCGCGGCTCCGGCATGGGCGGCGGCCACGACGAGCGCGAGCAGACCCTGAACCAGTTGCTGGTGGAGATGGACGGCTTCGGCGACCGCGAGGGCGTCATCCTCATCGCCGCGACCAACCGCCCGGACATCCTGGACCCGGCGCTGCTGCGCCCGGGCCGCTTCGACCGCCAGATACCGGTCACCGCCCCGGACCTGGCCGGCCGCGAGCAGATCCTGCGTGTGCACTCCAAGAACAAGCCACTGGGCAAGGACGTGGACGTCACCCAGCTGGCCAAGCGCACCGCCGGCATGTCCGGCGCCGACCTGGCCAACGTGCTCAACGAGGCCGCGTTACTGACCGCCCGCATCGGCGGCAACGTGATCACCGCCGACGCCCTCGAGGAGGCCACCGACCGCGTGGTGGGCGGCCCGCGCCGCCAGTCCAAGATCATCTCCGAGCAGGAGAAGAAGGTCACCGCCTACCACGAGGGCGGGCACACCCTGTCCGCGTGGGCGCTCAAGGACATCGAGCGCGTCTACAAGGTCACCATCCTGGCCCGCGGGCGTACCGGCGGCCACGCCATGACCGCCCAGGAAGACGACAAGGGCATGTACACCCGGGACGAGATGTTCGCCCGCCTGGTCTTCGCCATGGGCGGCCGCGCCGCCGAGGAGCTGGTCTTCGGCCACCCGACCACCGGCGCTTCCGCCGATATCGAGCAGGCCACCAAGATCGCGCGCGCCATGATCACCGAATACGGCTTCTCCCCGGAGCTGGGCACCGTGAAATACGGCCAGGAACAGGGCGATCCCTTCGGGGGGCGCCCGGGTGGCACCAGCGAATACTCCGAGCAGGTCGCCGCCAAGATCGACGAGCAGATGCACTACCTGCTCGACCGCGCCCACCAGCAGGCCTACGAGATCCTGGCCGAGCACCGCGACTACCTGGACGCTTTGGCCACCGAGCTGCTGGAGAAGGAAACGCTGCGCCGCCCGGACCTGGAGCGCCTGTTTACCGACATCGTCCCGCGCGAGTCCTACGACGTCTTCCCGGGCGAGAACGTGCGCTTCCCGCAGCAGGCCGGCCGCGAGCCGGTCAAAACCCCGGTGGAGCTGGCCAAGGAGCGCGGCGAGGAGCTGCCCAAGCGCATGACGCTGCTAGACGCCTCCCGCGCGGCCCGCGAGCGCCGGGAGGCCGGCGAGACCCCGTCCGGCGAGTATGGATTCAACTTCGGCGAGCACGCCGGGGACTATGAAAAGGACCGCGACGATGACTAATTCCTTCGACCAGCCGCGCGCCGAGGCGGCTATCCGCGAACTCTTGTTGGCCGTGGGCGAAGACCCAGACCGCGAGGGCCTGCAGGAGACCCCGGCCCGCGTGGCCCGCTCGTACGCGGAGATCTTCGCCGGCCTGCAGGTGGATCCCACCGAGGTGTTGCACAAGACCTTCGCCGAGAACCACGAGGAGCTGGTCCTGGTGCGCGATATCCCGATCTATTCCACCTGCGAGCACCACCTGGTGCCCTTCTACGGCGTGGCCCACATCGGCTATATCCCCGGCAAGGATGGGCATGTCACTGGCCTGTCCAAGCTGGCCCGCCTGGCGGATATGTACGCCAAGCGCCCCCAGGTGCAGGAGCGCCTGACCACCCAAATCGCCGACGCACTGACCGATACCCTGGGAGCGCAGTCGGTTATCGTGGTCATCGAGTGCGAGCACCTGTGCATGGCCATGCGGGGCATCCGCAAGCCGGGCGCGACCACCACGACGTCCGCCGTGCGCGGCGGTTTCAAAACCAACGCGGCCTCACGCGCTGAGGTCATGAGCTTAATCCGGAGCTAACACTATGTCGATTGCAGATCTGTCTACCTCGACCGACCGCACGCTGGTCATGGGGATTGTCAACGTGACCGAGGATTCCTTCTCCGACGGCGGCAAGTGGCTGGCTGTCGACGACGCCGTCGCGCACGCCCACGAGCTCGTGGCCCAGGGCGCGGACATCATCGACGTCGGCGGCGAGTCCACCCGCCCGGGGGCTACCCGCGTGGAGGCTAACGTCGAGCGCGACCGCGTCACCCCGGTGATCAAGGCCCTACACGAAGACGGGATCCTCACCTCCGTGGACACCATGCGCGCCAGCGTGGCGGCCGCCTCCGCCGAGGCCGGAGTGGATCTGCTCAACGACGTCTCCGGCGGTCTGGCCGATCCGGACATGTTCCGCGTGATGGGCGAGACCGACCTGCCCGTGTGCCTGATGCACTGGCGCACCGTCCGCTTCGGCGACGCCGCGGGCGCAGCGGACCACGGCGGCGACGTCGTGCGCGACGTGCACAACGTTCTAGACGAACTGGTCGACAAGGCGCTGCAGGCCGGCGTGAACGAGAACAACATCAGCATCGACCCGGGCCTGGGATTCGCCAAGACCCCGCAGGACAACTGGGCGCTGCTGAAAGCCCTGCCCGAATTCATCGACGGGCCTTACCCGGTGCTCGTCGGCGCTTCCCGGAAGCGTTTCCTGACCGGCATTCGTAAAAACCGCGACCTTCCGGCCGGCCCGACCGAAGCCGATCCCGCCACCGCCGCCGTGACCGCGCTGTCCGCCCAGCTGGGCGCGTGGTGCGTGCGCGTGCACGAGGTGGCCGTCTCCCGCGACGCCGTCGATGTCGCCGCCGCCTGGAAGCTCGGCGCGGATTACCAGGGGAACTAATGGCAGACCGCATTGAGCTCACTGGCCTCGAGTGCTACGGCTACCACGGGGTCTTCGACCACGAGAAGCGAGATGGCCAGAAGTTCCTCGTCGACATCACCTGCTGGTTGAGCTTCAGCCCGAACGACGACCTAGCCGAGACCATCAACTACGCGGAGCTGGCGGATCTCGCCGCCGGGATCGTCGAGGGCGAGCCCTACGATCTCATCGAGACCGTCGCTTCCCGGATTGCCGACGCCGCAATGGAAACCTACGAGCAGCTCTTCGCGGTCGAGGTGACCGTGCACAAGCCGCAGGCACCCATCGAGCGCACCTTCGGTGACGTCGCCGTCGTCGCCCGGCGCTCGAAGAAGACCATTCGGAGGGGCTAATGCGCGCGGTACTATCCATCGGCTCCAACATGGACGACCGAGAAAAACTCTTGGAGACCGTCTTCCGCGAATTCGCGGACCAGACGGTGGCGGCCTCACCCGTCTATTCCACTCCGCCGTGGGGCGTTACCGACCAGGACGAATTCCTCAACGCGGTGCTCATCGTCGACGTGGAGGAGACCCCGATCGAGCTGCTGCGCCGCGGCCAAAAGCTCGAGCAGGCCGCCGACCGCCAGCGCATCCGCCACTGGGGCCCGCGCACCCTGGACGTCGACATCGTCGACATCGACGACTACGTCAGCGACGCCCCCGCGCTGACCGTGCCGCACCCGTACGCCCACGAGCGCGCCTTCGTCCTCGTCCCGTGGCTGGCGGCCGACCCGGACGCGCGCCTGAACGGCGTGCCCGTCCGCGATCTGATCGCGGAACTGGACCCAGCCGAGGTCTCGAAGATCAAGGAACGCTAAGTGAAACGCACCTCCATTGGAACGCTCGTCGGGGTAGGGCTCTTCGTGGCCGCCGCGGCCGCGATCCTGACCGGCCGCTTCTACGGCTCCATGCTGGCCATACCCGCGACGGTGTCTATCACCCTGTGGGTCATGACCGCGCTCTGCCTAGGCCTAGCGTGGAAGGTGCGGCAGGCCAAAAACGACGACGGCATCGGCCTGGACCGCACCCAGCTGAACCCGCTGACGATTGCCCAGTTCATGCTGGTGGCGAAGGCCTCGGCGTGGACCGGGACCATCGTCGGCAACGCGTACGCAGGCATTGCCTGCTACGTCGTCCCGAACGCCGGCCGCCTGGCCGCTGCCTCCGACGATCTGACCGGCGTGTTGGCTTCTGCCCTGGGTGGGCTGGCGATGGCGATCGCGGGAGTGGTTTTGGAGCGATACTGCGAAGTCCCTCCACCCGAAACGGGATCGGACGCGTTAGAGTAGTACCCATGAATAACCAGACCGATCGCGGCCAGATTGGGCTCGCAGTGCTGGTGGTGCTCGCAATTGTTGCCAGCATCGTCATGCTCATTGCCGGTTCCGACGCCGCGCTAAAGATCGCACTTCTCGCCGCTCTGTGGGCCGCTGTGGTCGGGTTCTTCCTTGTCACCCGCTACCGCCGCCTGGCCCAGAAGAGTGAGGGCGAGCTCGCCTACCGCGAGAAGCTCCACCAGGCGGAGCTGGAAAAGGCGCAGACCGCCGAAGAACCGGAGGTCCTCGCCGAGATCCGCGAGCAGCTGAGCACCATCCGCAAGCAGCTGGAGGATCTGTCGGGCCGCGAGTTCGGCTACGAGCCGGCCGCCCTGCGCGCCGAGGCCCGCCGCATCATGGAGCTCGAAGATAACTTCACGCAGACCTCCGCCGGCGCCCCCTCCGAGGACGCCATCGCCGGCCGCCTGGGCAACCAGACGCCGCAGGAGACCCCGCTCGAGGAGATCATTAAGGAAAAGCAGGAAGCCGAGGAGCCAAAGAAGGAAGGCCCCACCTTCCAGACTGACTCCTTCCAGGCCGTGCGCTGGGATACCGGTGGGGATCCGGAAGTGAGCAAGCCGAAGGAAGAAAAGCGCGGCCGCCGCCGCCAGGACGCTCACCGCGAGGGCTCGGTCTCCGTCGCGGAGCTCATGGCCGAGATGAAGAAAAAGAAGTAGCCGTGGACGCACCGCGCATGCGCGTCGGGGTGATCGGTGACTCTGCCCCCGGAAAGCTCTTCGCCGAACGCCTGGCCCAAGCCGGCCACAAGGTCGGCACCGCCGCGGACGCGGAAGCCCTCATTCTGGCGGTGGAGGAAGACCGGCTGCCGGTGGCCATCGACGAAGCGGCAGGTTTCGTTTCCTCCGGAACCATCGTCATGCACACCTGCCTGACCCGGGGCGCGCAGGCCCTCGATGCCCTGGAGACCCGCGGCGCTATCGTCGCCGCTGTCTGCCCGGTCGATGACGAGGCCTGGGCCGTTGATGCCCTGGACGAGCTCGGCGAGACCGTCGCCACCCTCTTGGTCTTCGAGGCGCACGGGAAATACATGCTGCTCGATGATACCGACCGCCCCGGCTTCGTCGCCGGGCTCTACAAGCGGGAGATGCTGCGTGAGATCCTCGCCCGGGAGGGCGGCGGAAACGACTACGTGCCGCTGAGCGCGCAGCAGATAATGGCCGGCTACAACGGGGAACCCGCCTACCTAAGCTATGCCCGCCGGCTAGCAGAATTGCGCGGGGACATAGACCTAGAATTCTGGGGGAACAATGATCGAAACCAGTGAGCTTGCCAAGATCCGCATGGTCGGCAGCGCGTACGCGAAAACCGGCCGGCCCGTCGTGCTGGTGATCCTGGGCGACGGAGTGCACGCCGGCCACCAGGCGCTCATCCGCGCGGCCCGCGCCATCCGCTCGGCCGTCGTGGTCGTTGCGCTGCGGGAAGGCGACGCCCCCGACGCCGACGTGGTCTGGCACTACGATGCCGAGACCCTCTGGCCGCACGGAAAAACCATCACCGTTCCGACCCCCGACCGGGGCCTGGAACCCGTCCAGGACCTAGCGCTGCCGCTGGCGCTCATCGGCGCGCTACGTCCCTCCGACGTCGTGGTCGGGGAGAAGGACTACGAATACAACCTGGCCTTAAACCAGGCCGTGCGCGATCTGCACCTGGGGGTGAGCCTCCACGGCGTGCCCACCGTCCGCACCGCCGAGGGCGTGGCGATGAGCCTGCGCAACACCCGCCTGCCCGCCGAGCACCGCACCGCTGCCACCGCGATCTCCGCCGCGCTGACCGCCGGGGCGCACGCGGCAGAAGCCGGCGCCGAGCACGTCCTCGAGGTCACCGAGTCCGTCCTTCGCTCCGCCGGCGTGGATCCCGACTACGTCGCCGTGCGCGGCAAGGATCTCGGTCCCGCACCCGAGCAGGGCGATGCCCGCCTCCTCGTCGCCGCCACCCTGGGAGGGATCCGGCTTATCGACAACGTCGGCCTGCCGCTGGGCGTGGGCTTCAAAAACTGGGACGAGTACCAGTCAGAGCAGCTCCGCGATGAAGCCGAGCTGCTCCGGTCCGACGTCCGCGGGCAGTAGCGGCACCTCCACGGTCGGCAGGCCCAGGCTTTTTAAGGCCTCGTCCTCGACCCGCCGGCGGGCATCCATAAAGCTGCCCTGCCCTTTCGGCGAGCGTCGGTTAACAATCACGCCGCCGATGGTCATGCCGCTGTTCCGGAGCTGGGAGTAGAACTGCTTGGTCTCTAGCACCGGCAGCCGCTCGGGAGTCAGAACCAGGTAAAAATCGGAGTCCTGCTGCAGCGTTTCCCGCAGCCACACGAAGCGCTCCCGCCGGCGCCACAGGATGCTTCGAATCTCCTGGTTGCGCTTGTCCACCTTGTCGGTGTCTCCACCCAGCCCGCGCACCAGCGAGGTGAACCGGTCCGAGCGGTCCCGCCGCTCCAGCAGCCCGTCGGTCCACGCCTGCATGATTTCTGGCAGCTCCACCAGGCGGGCGGTGTGGCCGCTGGGGGCGGTGTCGAAGATGATGCGCTCGTATCCGCTATCGACCAGGTCCGCCATCCGCTCCAGCAGCGCGGATTCGTGCGTGCCGGGCGACTGCCGCGCCAGGTCCAGGTGGTGGTCGACCTGCGAGTGCAGCCGCTGCGGCATCATCTTCTGCATGGTTGACCGGACCTCGGTCAGGTGCTTTTCCGTGACCTCGGCCGGGTCAATCTCCACGACGTCGAGGCGGTCGGCGACTGCCGTGGGGGTATCATTCAGCGAGACATCCCAGAGGTGGCCCAGGTTGTGTGCCGGATCCGTGGAGACCAGCAGCGTCGAATACTGCTGCGCGGCCTTCCACGCCGCGGCGGCCGCCAGCGTGGTCTTGCCAACGCCGCCCTTGCCGCCGAAAAACGTCACGGGCTTTAGCAGCATGAGATTCCCTCCAGCGGGGAACGGTCCATCCCCATGCGCCGGTGCCAGTCGTGGAACTCGTCGTAGACGACCGGCAACAGCTCCAGCGTGTAGTAGGACGCTGGGTTGGGCACTCCGAGCGCCTCTGACAGCACCAGCAGCAGGAACAGGTCATCCTCTTCCTGCCGCGCCTTCGCGAAGGTCGCGCGGTAGGGGCCGGCGTAGAAATCCTGGAGCAGTTGCCGCAGGCTCATTGGACCGGCTCCGGCTGCCGCCGCGCCTGCTTGAGGGAAGCGAGCGCCTCGACGGTGACCCACAGCGCGGCGATGAGGATGATAATGTCCATGACCAGTAGCAGCCAGTTCTGCTCCTGCCAGAAGGCGCCGAGCTGAATGATGAGCGCCCATACGGACATGACCATGAGGAAGGCGAAGGGGATGAGCACCGGCAGCGTGGGGCGGCGCAGGTAGGTCAGGATGACCGCCAGGACGGCCAGGGTCAGGCCCGCCATCAGCTGGTTGGTGGTGCCGAACAGCGGCCAGATGGTCATGCCGCCCGAGCCGTCGGTGCCCTGGGAGAAGGTCAGCGCGAAGGCGACACCGACCGCAATCAAGGTTGCGACGAGCGCACCGATCTTCACCCCGACGACCTCGCCGATTTCCTGGACCACCAGGCGCTGTAGGCGGATGCCCGAGTCCATGGTGGTGGCGGCGAAGAGCACCGCCATGGTCGCGAGAATGGTCCCCGACAGCGAGGTCGGGATACCCAGGCCCTCGTTCATCAGCGAGCCACCGCCGGCGACGAAGGCGTCCACGCCCCCGGCGTTAAATTCGTGGTAGATCTCTTCCCAGTCCCGGAGGGCCTTGAAGCCGGCCGTGGTCGCGATAATCGTGCCCAGGGACAGCAGGCCTTCGCCGACGGCGCCGAAATATCCGACGAAGCGGGCGTCGGTTTCCTTGTCCAGCTGCTTCGAGGAGGTGCCCGAGGCCACCACGCCGTGGAATCCGGAGATGGCGCCGCAGGCGATGGTGACGAACAGCAGCGGGAAGATGGGTGGGGTGCCGTCTGGGACGGCATCGTTAAGCGCGGGGGCGACGATGTCCGGGGCGGTGACCAAGAAGGCGCCGTAGAGGATGCCCAGGCCGATGAAGAGCTGCAGGCCGTTGATGTAATCGCGCGGCTGGAGCAGCACCCAGACGGGAAGGAGGGAAGCCGCGAAAGCGTAGATGAACAGCGCGATGATCCAGACGCCGTTGGCCGGAATTCCGAGCACGGTCTCCGGGAGCACCACCGGCACGCGGTCGCCGATAATCATCAGCGCGTAGAGGGCCACGACGCCGACGATGGAGACCACCGGCAGGTTCCAGTTAAAACGGTAGATGGCCTGGCCGATGAGCAACGCCACGACGATGGCGCCCCAGGTTGGGATGACCGCGGTCGGGGTGGAGACCAGCAGGTTGGAGATGACCACCGCGAAGGCGGTGTTGACCATCAGCAGGAGGAGGAAGATTACGACTAGGAAGAGGTTGCGCCCGCGGGAGCCGATGTAGCGGCCCGAGAGCGTACCGATGGACTGGCCGTTGTGGCGCTGCGATGCCCACAGCGCGCCGAGGTCGTGCATTCCGGCCATGAGGACGGTGCCGATGGTCACCCACAGGAACGCGGGTAGCCAGCCCCAGATGACGGCTACGGCCGGGCCGATGATGGGGGCTGCGCCGGCGACGGAGGTGAAGTGGTGCCCCCACAGGACGTACTTGTTGGTGGGGACGTAATCCACGCCGTCGCGCATGGTGTGCGCGGGGGTGGCGTAGTCGGGGGAGAGTCGGAAAATTCGGTTTCCTAGGAAGCGGGAATAGAGAAAGTACCCGGCGGCCATCATGGCGATGCCGATGGCAGCGAGGATGAGTGAGTTCATGGTATCCTCCGTCGAAGTGTGCAATGAATCACTATTGTGGCACGAATGTTTCGTGGAGGGGCCAGTTTTCTGAAATGGGGGAGGTGGCTTTGGCGTGCGCGCGGTCGCGCCGGGCGTGCTGCGCCTGAGCCATAGTCCGCATCCAATTGACGTTTTTCGCGGACAGCGGGCCTTACGGGGAGGTGGACTCCCAGGTGCCGTCGTTAGACAGCCACACCACGGCGCCGGTGCACGGGTCGAGGATATAGGTCACGCGGCCGTCGGTTTTGATGTTGTGGTGGTGCTGGCAGAGGTTGACCAGGTAGCTGACGAGTGATGCCCAATTCCTGACCTACGGTTCGTCCTGACGGAGTCTTTCCTGTCTGCGTCAAGATGTCCATCGCTGTCGCTAGCACCCGTCCGCGGGTACCTTTTCCACGACTCTGTCGAAGTGGGTTTGCGGCTTGAAGCTTTTTGCGCTCTGTCCGCTCATATTCGCCGTGTGGGTCGTTTTTCCAGCGCTCTGCGGCTTTCTTACCGCCTCTGCGCCCCATGGTGGCTAGTGCTTTGCGTTCGCTGCTGGTAGCTTTTCCTGGCGCGCTAGAACCACTGTAAACCTCGCTCTTGGACTGAAGCGTCCTGGGTTTAGTTCCGCTTCTTTTACGGCCCTGTGTTGATGGGCTGGGTGAGATAGTACTCGGTTTCGACTTCCTGTGGGGTGGCGTAGTCCAAAGCTGAATGAAGCCGCTTGGTGTTCCACCAATGCACCCACCGCAAGGTGGCCAATTCGACTTCCCCCACCGATGTCCACGGATCTTGGGCATGAATCAGTTGGGGTTGCCCGCAAAGCGTGGACACGTAATTAAGCGGCTTTGGTGTTGGCCGCGGTTGTTGGGGTCTTTCCTTCGGTGATCTGACTCTCGAAGCTAACGGGTGAGATCATTCCGATGGCCGAGTGCCGGAGCCGCCGGTTGTAGACCACCTCAATCCAGTGGGCCACCGCCTTGCGCGCCTGGTTCCTTGTGGCCCACGATTTCCGTTCATAGAACTCGGTCTTAAGCGTGGACCAAAACGACTCGCTCATCGCGTTATCAAAGCACACCCCGGTACGGCCCACCGATTGAGCAATCCCCAGTTCCTGGCAGACCTGCCACATCTGCGTACTGGTGAACTGGCACCCACGGTCAGCATGGAACACCAGCCCGTCGGGCACCTCACCACGCAGTGTGTGAGCCATCCGCAGAGCACGCTCCACCAAGTTTGTTGCCTGGACAGAATCCACCGCCCAGCCCAACACCCGGCGAGAATGCCCATCACGGATAACGCACAGATACAACCAGCCTTCACGGGTGCGCAGATAGGTAATATCCGATAGCCATACCCGGTTAAGCTCACCAGCATCGGTCAAGTCCGAGAAAGTGGTGTATCTGTCCTTCCTGAATCAGTGGGCTAGAGCTGTGCTGGTGTCAGGGACCGGCA